>DYZF01000022.1 GCA_020741375.1 Tessaracoccus flavescens | reverse complement strand
GGCACCAAACTCACAAATTAACGCGGCGGCGCTGCGCTCACTCGTACTTGACGACCAAGAGACGCCGTCGGTCTGGGCTCGGCAGGGAATGAGCAATTTGATCGGCTCATTGAGCCGACACGCCGAGAATGCAGCCTCTTAGGGGCAATGAACCCATCTAATTGCTCATTCCCCCTCAGCCCGGCCATCGCGGCGGGACAGCGCGGACTACTGAATCAGCGGAGAGATCAGTCGCAGTCGACGAGGCCGGCCGCGGCCTTCAGCGCCAGCACGCGGGCCGCGGAGGCGGAGACGCGCTCCGCGAAGTCCACGTCGGCCGCGACGCGTTCCGCCGTCGCCGAGATCATGTCGCCCATGATCGCCGGGTTGGCGTTGATGACGAGGTCTCCCCCGGCGTCGAAGAAGCGCAGCGCACGGTCGCCGGGGCTCACGTCGCGCACCGACTTCGCCGCACCCAGATCGTCGGCGATGACGACGCCGTCGTATCCCAGATCGCCGCGCAACAGGTCCGTGATCACGACGCTGCTGAACACGCCCTCGTTCTTCGGGTCGATGTTCTCGAAGACGGCCGACGACACCATCACCGAATCGACTCCGGCCTCGATCGCGGCCCGGAAGGGCTCCAGATTCGGGCTGTCCGCGGTGGTGACAGTGTCTTGAGCCGCGCCGAAGTCGGTGTTCGTCACCACCTCACCCAAGCCCGGGAAGTGCTTCACCGACGTGGCGATCCCCGCGTCCTGCATGCCCTCAACGAACTCGACGACGGAGCGCGTCACGCTCGCTGCGTCGTTGCCGTAGTTGCGCTTCAGCTTGCCGACGGGAGCGTTCGTGCGCTGCTTGGCGGCCGGCACCACGTCGCCGACGGGAGCCAAGTCGTAGTGCACCCCAGCCTCGCGGAGCTGCTCGCCCCACACCGCGGCGGCGTCGCGAAGTTCGCCGTCGGCCAGCTTGCCCTGCTCCACGGCGCTCGGGATGGGCTCGAACCCCACGCCCTTGAGCCGCTGGACGGTGCCACCCTCCTGGTCCACCGCCACCAACATCGGGGCGTCGACGGTGCCCAGCGAGGTCAGCGACGCCGTGAGCATCTGGATGTCGTCACGGCTCGCCGTGGAACTGCCCAGCAGCACCACCGAACCCACGCTGCCCATCGAAATCGCCGAGCGCGTCGATTCGTCCAAGCCTCCGGTGGAGACGCCCACCATGAACAGCTGCCCGATGCGCTGGGCCTCCGGCAGCGCGTCCGCCGCGGCACGGCAGGACGCTATCGATTCGATCTGGCCCGCCGCCGACTCCTCAACGCTCGATTCGGCGGACGCACTGGGGCTCGACGAGTCGACCGTCGACTCCGCCGTCGACGCGGTTCCCCGCGCGGGCGGGGTGGCCATCTGGTACGGCGCGCACGCCGTCGCGCCGACGGCGATCAAGGCCAGAGCAGTGAGCGATCGACGCACCGTCAGCCCTCGAGCTCGGCGGGCTGGTGGGCGGCGAGCAGCCCCAGCAGCGCGTTCTCCACCACCTCGGGCAGCGCCGGATGAATCCAGTACTGGCCGCGGGCCATCTGGTCGACGCGCAGACCGAAGCTCATCGCTTGGATCAGCGGCTGGATCAGCGATGACGCCTGCGGGCCCATGATGTGGGCGCCGAGGAGGTGCCAGCTGCGCGGATCCGCGATGAGCTTCACGAAGTGCCCCTCATCCTCCATCGCCCAGCCGTAGGCGACGTCGGCGTAGCGCTGGCGGGCGACCACGTACGGGGTCCCCCACACCCGAAGCTGATCCTCGGTGACGCCGACGGTGGCCACCTGCGGGTCGCTGAACACGGCGGCGGGCACGAACCGATGGTCCGTCTCCACCTGGTTGTCGGGGTAAAGCAGGTTGTGCTGCACGGTGCGCATCTCGGCGTTGGCGACGTGCTTGAGCAGGTAATCCGATGAGATGTCGCCCATCGCCCACACGCCGTCGACGTTGGTGCGCTGCCGCGCGTCGACGACCACCTGGCCGTCAGCCTTCACGTTGATGCCGGCCGCGTCGAGGTTGAGCGATTCCCAGTTGCGCACGCGCCCGGCCGCGACCAGCACCGCGTCGGCGTAGTACTCGTACTCGACGTTGTTGCGGTCTGCCGTCACGACGACGACGGATCCATCGTCGTCGCTCTCCATGCTCGAAAGCCGCTGGTTGAGCCGCAGCTTCACGCGCTTGCCGAGCGCCTCGGCGAAGGCCACGGAGATCTCGGAATCCTGCCCGCGCAGGAGCACGTCGGAGCGGTTGATCAGCGTGACGTCGGCGCCGAGGCCGGAGAAGATGTGCGCGAACTCCGCGGCGATGAAGCCGCCGCCCAAGATGACCAGACGCTTCGGGAACGTGTCGATGCGCATGATGGTGTCTGAGGTGAAGACGCGGTCGCTGACTTCGTCCATGCCCGGCACCTCGATGGCGCGCGGCCGCGACCCCGTCGCGATGACGATGTGGTCCGCACTGATCTCCACCCCGTCGACCGCAAGCGTCTTGGGCCCGACGAACTTGGCCTCGCCGTGGAAGACGGTGACGTTGTCGGAGCGCTCGCGCCAATCGAGCCCACCGGCAGAGATCGGATCGATACGGCCGAAGATGCGGTCGCGGATCGCAGCCCAGTCTGCGCCCTTGAACTCCAGATCAACGCCCAGCCGCTTCGCCTCCGACGGCGACGCCGCCAGATCCGCGGGGAGCACGAACATCTTGGTGGGGATGCAGCCCCGGTTGAGGCAGGTTCCGCCGAACACCGGATCGCGTTCGATGAGTGCCACGTTCCACTCCGCGAAGCGCTCGTCGATGAGCGAGTTGCCGGAGCCGGAACCGATGACAATCAAGTCGAAGTGCTGCATGCCGCCCATTCTTCCACGCCCCGTCGCGCGGGCTGGCATACGGGCGGATGCGTAGCCACATCTAGACGCCTTCGTCGCAACGAGTGCGCAGAAAGCGGCTCACCGCTCGGGCTAGGCTTTCGCCATGAGCAACTCATGGGCAGTAGTGACCGGTGCGTCGAGCGGGCTGGGCGTCGCGTACGCCCGACGGTTGGCGCGCGACGGCATCAACGTCGTGTTGGTGGCGCGCCGCGCCGACAAGCTGGCCGTGGTCGCGGAGGAACTGCAGCGGCTCGGCGTGCAGACCAAGGTGGTGCCCGCCGATCTGACCCTCCGCGAGGCCCGGGCGCGCGTCGTCGACGCCTGCCGCGACCTCGACGTCTCCTACCTGATCAACAACGCCGGCATCGGGGTGATCGGGGAATTCCTCGACACCGACGCCCGCGAGGTCTCCAACCAGGTGGAGCTCAACATCACGGCGCTCACCGAGCTCACGCACGCGATCGTGCCGTGCATGGTCCGCCGCGGTAGCGGGGCCGTGGTCAACGTCGCCTCCACGGCCGCCTTCCAGCCGATGCCCACGTTCAGCGTGTATGCGGCCTCCAAGTCCTACGTCGTGCGGTTTACCGTCGCGCTGTGGGAGGAGCTGCGCCGCACCGGGGTGCGCGCCATCGCCATCTGCCCCGGCCCCACCGACACCGAGTTCTTCGCCAACGCCGGCGACGATTCGGTGATGAGCCAGCGACGCACGCCCGAGCAGGTCGTCGACACCACCTGGGCGGGGTTGAAGGCCCACCGCCCGCTCATCGTCGACGGCACTGTGAACAAGGGGCTCGCGTTCGTCACCCGCTTTGCGCCGGTTGAGCTGCAGGCGATCATCGCCCGCCAGTACGCCACCCACTAGGAGACGCGGATCACCTTGTTCTCGCTGGACTGCGTGGGGCTGGCCCCCGTGGTCACAACAGCGCGGACGTCGTAGTTGCCGGCAGGCAGCGACAAGGTGACGGACCACTGGCGCCACCCCTCTTGGTCTGGCTCGGTGCTCGTCTGCGCCGAAGCCTGCGCCACCACCTGGTTGGTCTCGAGGTTGGTGACCGTCACCACGGGCACGGACCCCTCTGGCTTCACCTGACCTTGGACGACGATGTTGCCAGCGCTCTGCTGCGAGGTGTTGCGCGGCGACGTGATCCACAGCGTCGGCATCGGGTTCAGTCCACGGCGCGTGAACCCGGTGTTGCTGCGGAACGGCTCGGGCGGGAGACCGCCGTCGGCGCGGAAGAAGACCCGCAGGTCCGGCACTCCGAGCAGCTCCGAGGTGGTGTAGACCACCTGATCGATGGCCTGCTGAGCGGTCGTCGGGTCTGTGATGTCTTCGTAGGCGGAGGCAACCAGATCAACCACCAAGGTGTCGTCAACCACCTCCGCGGACAGCAGCTGCCCCGGCTTCCACGCGGTGGCGTAGTCGGGATCCAGCGGCACCAGCGACAGGATCGCCTCCAAGGCTGTGCGCACCAGCTGGCTCGACGCAGCAAGGTCGCGGTTCTCACGGTAGAGCTTGCCGTCGGCGCGGCCCACGTAGTGGATGGGCACGGCACGCACGAGCGCCGGGATGGATTCCGACGGCGCCGCCGTCGCTGCCGCAGACGAGGCCGGGGCGATCGGCTCGATTGAGGCCAACGTCGGGCGTGTGGCGGACGCGAGCAGCAGCCCAAGCGCCGCCGCGGCCAGGACGGACGCGGCCACGAGCTTGGGGCCGAGCGTGAACGAGCGATGCTGCGCCACGTCGCGAAGCTCGTCGCCCAGCGTCTCGGTGCCCGGCGCCTGCACCTGACGAGCTGCGGAGCGTAGCGCCGCGGTCACTTCCTGCGAGAGGGATTCGATGACGCCGGGCTGGCTGCCGGGAGTGGGATCCCCGACGGTGGCGCGCAGCGATTCGAGCGCCGCCTCGAGGCGCTGGTTCGAGCCGCGCACGGACATGCGGATGATGCCGGCCAGCTCCGGGCCGAACACGGTGAGGTAGTGGCTGACCACGAGCAGTTCGGAGAGCCGCACGGGCATCGACGAGATGGCGCTCAGGATCTCTTCTTGGCGGGGCTCCTCGACGGTGGGGAGCGAAAGCTGCGCGGTGGCGGGACGCACGGCTCGGGCGAGGTGGACGACGTGTTCGTGGAGGAACTCGATCCGCTCCACCGGGTCGATCAGGCGGTGGCCGCGGCGCCCTAGCGCCAGGAGAGCGCTGCGGACGATGCGTCCGGATTGGCTCTCGGCGCCCAGCAACACGGCGAGCCGGTGGAGCGTGGCTCCGTGCTCGTCATGAATCTGAACCAACCAGTCCAGCGATTCCTCCCGTGGCAACGCTTAAATCCCGGAGTAGGAGTGCATTCCGCTGAAGAGGAGATTGACACCGACGAAGTTGAACCAGAACGTGATCAGGCCGATGATCGCGATGATCGCCACTGGGCGGCCGCGCCATCCGGCGGTTGCGCGCGCGTGCAGGTAGGCCACGTAAACCACCCACGTGATGAAGCTCCACGTCTCCTTCGGATCCCAGTTCCAGAAGCGACCCCAGGCGTACTGCGCCCAGATGGAGCCGGCGACGATGGTGAACGTCCACAGCGGCAGCGCGAAGGCGTGCATGCGGTAGGAGAACACGTCGAGCGCGGTGGTCGACGGGAGCTTGGCCAGATAGCCGGTGAGTTCCTCGCCACGCTCGGCGGCCTTGCTCTCGGCACTGCCGCGGATCAGGTACAGAATCGAGGCGATGGCACCCAGGTTGAAGGCGGCGCCAGAGATGGCGGCGGCGATGATGTGGATGATGAACCACACGCTGTGCAGCGCCGGCACCAGCGGCGACACGTCGACGTAGAACTGCGTGACCGCGGCCCCAAGGCCGATGGTGAGCAGCAGCGTTGCGCCCAAGCCGAGCCAGCGCATGCCGAACTTGAGCACGCAGACGAGGTAGATCAGCACCGCAAACGCGAGCGTGGAGGTGATGAACTCGTACATGTTGCCCCACGGCGGGCGCTCTGCCGCAACCCCGCGGAGGACGACGGCGACGACGTGCAGCACGGCCGCGACCACCGTCGCAGCGACGGCGAGACGACCGAACAGATCCACGCGGAGGCGACCCTTATCCTCACTGCCGTCTTCGGGCCGCACGGCCACCTGCCCGCGCGCCGACGCCCACTCAACCGAGTGCAGGGCGAACGCGACGAGGTACACCACCGCAGCGATGACCATCGCGAAGTACGACCACTCGGACAGTGTCATGAACTCTCTTCCTCCAGGCTGGGGACGTCCCCATTGTGCCCTGCCTCCGGTAAATCAGCGACCGCACCCAAGAGCCCTTGGACTTCCTCGTCCAGACCGGTGGCCGCATCGGCTCGATCCAGACCGCCGACAGTGGCGACGGAGTCGGCCACCCGCACGAAGAGGCGGCGTGGCCGGACGAAGAGGCTGACGCACAGACCGGCCATGCCGATGGCGATCGAAATGAGCGTCATCATGTTGCCGGGGGTGTCGCTGATCTGGATCTTCACCCAGCGGCTCCAGCCGTCGAAGCTGATGGATCCAAGGTCGTTCGGCAGCGTGAAACCGGCACCCGGCTTCATGCGGGCGCGCAGCACTTCGCCGTTGTCGCCGGGGACCGGCTCGAGGCCGGTGGTGTTGAGCGTGTAGACGCTTTCCGGGATGCCGGTTTCCTCGGCCGGCTCGCCGAACCAGGCGTTGAGCCACACCTCGGGAGACAGCGCGTCGGGGAACGCCGAATGCGGGCCGGTCTCGTTGAGGATCGCCGTCGGGAAGAAGAACGCTTCGAACGCGAGCCGTTGCGGGCGGGCGTCGGGCACCTTGACGACGCCGACAGAGGCGAAGTTGCCGTCCTGGGGCAAGAAGACGACGTGTCCGCTGAACGCGACATCGCCGTTGCCGTCGCGCACCGTGAAGATGGGCGCGTAGCCGTGGCCGATCAGGTTCACCTGCGTCCCACCCGCAGCGCTGAGCGGCTCGTTGACCGTCAGCAGTTCGGTGCGGGATCCGGAGGCGTCGTGGAGGGTGACGTCGGCGTCGAAGCGGCGGGCGGCGCCGCGCTGCACCTCGCCGGTTTCGAACTCGGCGTGGAAGGCGTTGATATCGACGGAGAACGGCTCCAGATCGTCGGTGTCGAGCCAGATGCCGGCGTTGAAATCGTCGTACTGCGTGATCACGTTGGCAAAACCGCGGCCCTCGACGATGACGGCCGTGCCCATGAACCCCAGCAGGTGCGACCAGGCGAGCCCCACCAACACCGCCAGCAGCGACACGTGGAAGACGAGGTTGCCCGCCTCGCGGGAGTAGCCACGCTCGGCGCTGACGCCGTCGGCGTGGCGACGGGTGCGGTAGCGCTTGGACTTCAGCCACGCCTCGGCACGGTCGAGCTGGCCGGCCAGGTCGCTGGTGACGGGCGCCGTCGCCGTTTCGGGCAGCCGCTCGATGCGGGCAGGCAGCTTCGGCGGCGGCTTCCGCACGGCGCGGAGGTACTTGCCGATGCGCGGCAGGATGCAGCCGATGAGCGAGACGAACAGCAGCAGGTACACCGCCGAGAACATCGGCGAGG
>DYZF01000021.1 GCA_020741375.1 Tessaracoccus flavescens | reverse complement strand
CGGAGTTGAAGGACCACTTCGATCTCAGCGCGACGGCCTTTGGCCTCACCGTCGCGGCGTTCCCAATTGGCTCGGTGGCAGCGGCCAGCCTTCCTGCCGTGCTCATCCGCCGATTCGGGGCACCAACGGTGGCAGCCGCGTCGACGGTTGTGCTGGCGGTGATGATCTTCCTCGCGGGCAACGCCCCCGCCCACTGGGTCTTGGCGGCAGCGTTATTCCTCGCCGGCTTCTCCGACGCGGTGACGGACTCGGCTCAGAATGTTCAGGGTGTGCGGGTGCAGCGCGCCATGCGCAAGACGATCATCAACTCACTCCACGCTCTGTGGAGCCTGGGGGCGACTCTGGGCGGCTTACTGGGTGCCACCATGGCCGGGATGGGCGTGCCGCTGTCCATGCACTTGGGCGCCACAGGACTCGCCTGTGTAGTACTGGTGGCTCTGGCCGCCCGCTGGTCGCACGTCGAGGCGAGAGAGGAGGGCACCGAGACCGACGGCGTCGCCCCGGTGAGCGGACGCCGGATCGCCCTGGGATTCCTCCTGCCGCTGGTGGCCATCAGCATCAGCGGGATGATGATCGAGGACGTGGCGAATAACTGGTCGACGCTCTATCTCAAGGATGTCTTCGGCCTTCCGATCGGCCTCGCCGGGCTAGGTTTCTCCGTGTTCATCGGTGGCCAATTCCTGGGGCGCCTAGCCGGTGATCCGATGACCGACCGCTGGGGCCGTGTCCCTGTCGCTCGCGCTGGCGGCGCGCTGATCGCCGCGGGCATCTTGGTTGCGATGATCTCGCCTTGGGCGGCGCTGGCGATGGCAGGTTTCGCGGCGGCCGGATTCGGCTGCGCGACGCTCATCCCAGCGGCCTTCGCCGCCGCTGCGGAAATCCCCTCGCTCAAGGAGGGCACAGGCATCACGTTGCTGAGCTGGCTGATGCGCCTCAGCTTGGTCTCGTCGCCTCTGATCGGCGCCATCGTCGACGCCTCTACCCTGCGGGCGGGAATGATCCCCGCCTTGGCGGCTGGCGTCGCGGCCATCGCTCTCGCCCGGTCGCTGCAGCCTCAGGCCCGGTGAATCACTCCCATTCGATGGTGCCGGGCGGCTTTGGCGTGGTGTCGTACATGACGCGGTTGACGCCGTCCACCTCGGCGCAGATGCGCAGCGTCACCTTCTTAAGGAGCTCGGCGGGGATGTCGGCGACATCCGCGCTCATCGCGTCGCTGCTGTGCACCGCGCGCAGCACGATGGCCTCGCCGTAGGTGCGCGCGCCGTCGGTCACCCCGACGGAACGGCAGCCGGGGCACACGGTGAAGTACTGCCAGATCGATTCGTTCAGGCCGGCCGCCGCGATCTCGTCGCGGAAGATCTGATCAGATTCGCGCACCATCCGCACCTTCTCCGGCGTGATGGCGCCGACGACGCGAACGCCCAGGCCGGGTCCGGGGAACGGCTGGCGCCAGACGAGCTCACGCGGCAGCCCGAGGGCCTCGCCCACCTCGCGCACCTCGTCCTTGTAGAGGAACTTGACCGGCTCCACGAGCTCGAACTTCATGTCCTCCGGCAGGCCGCCGACGTTGTGGTGGCTCTTGACGACGCCCTTGTCGGAGTCGGATTCGATGATGTCGGGGTAGATGGTGCCCTGGACGAGGAAGTCGGTGTCGCCGAGCTTGCCGGACTCTTCCTCGAAGACGCGGATGAACTCCTCGCCGATGATCTTGCGCTTGGCCTCAGGATCATCGACGTCGGCGAGCTTGCCGAGGAAGCGATCGGCCGCGTCGATGGAGATGAGCCGCATGCCGAAGTTGCGGCCGAAGAGGTCGGCCACCATCTCGGGCTCGCCCGCGCGCATGAGGCCGTGGTCGACGAAGATGCAGGTCAGCTGGTCGCCGACGGCCTTGTGCACGATCGCGGCGCACACGGACGAATCCACACCACCGGACAGTGCGCACAACACCTTGCGGTCGCCCACCTGACGCCGCACCTGCTCGACGGCGGCGTCGAGGTACTCGGCGATCGTGGCGGAGCCGGTGCGCTCGGCCAGTGAGGTTCGTTCCATGGGGTGCTCCTTCGCGTCGATGCGTGTCGCCCGCCATGCTAGTGCTCAACCCGTCACCGACGACGAAGGGGCGGCCCCGGTAGAACCGGAGCCGCCCCTTCGACAGCGTGAGCTGGTGCGGATCAGAAGCCGCCCATGCCGCCCATCTCGTCCATGCCACCGCCGGGCATCGGAGCAGCCTTCTCAGGCTTGTCCGCGATGACGGCTTCGGTGGTGAGGAAAAGGGCCGCGATCGACGCAGCGTTCTGCAGTGCGGAGCGAGTCACCTTGGCCGGGTCGATGATGCCCGACTCAACCATGTTGACGTACTCGCCGGTGGCAGCGTTGAGGCCCTCGCCGGCCGGAAGGTGCGAGACCTTCTCAGCCACGACGCCGCCCTCAAGGCCGGCGTTTGCGGCGATCTGCTTCAGCGGAGCCGAGGCAGCCGTGAAGACGATCTGAGCGCCAATGGCCTCATCGCCCTCGAGGCCCTCAACCGAAGCGGCCTTCGAGGCCTGCAGCAGCGCGACGCCACCGCCAGGCACGATGCCCTCTTCGACGGCAGCCTTCGCGTTGCGGACGGCGTCCTCAATGCGGTGCTTGCGCTCCTTCAGCTCCACCTCGGTGGCGGCGCCAACCTTGATGACGGCGACGCCGCCAGCCAGCTTGGCCAGACGCTCCTGCAGCTTCTCGCGGTCGTACTCGGAATCCGAGTTCTCGATCTCGCGACGGATCTGCGCGACGCGACCCTCGATCTGCTCGCTCTCGCCGGCGCCCTCGATGATGGTGCACTCGTCCTTGGTGACCAACACGGAACGGGCGCGACCGAGGAGGTCGAGCGAGACGGTGTCGAGCGACAGGCCAACCTCTTCGGAGATGACCTGGCCACCGGTGAGGATGGCGATGTCGGTGAGCATGGCCTTGCGACGGTCACCGAAGCCGGGAGCCTTGACAGCGATCGACTTGAAGGTGCCACGGATCTTGTTGACGATCAGGCCGGCGAGGGCCTCGCCGTCGACGTCCTCAGCGATGACCAGCAGCGGCTTGCCCGACTGCATGACCTTCTCCAGCACGGGGAGGAGATCCTTCAGCGAGGAGATCTTGGAGTTGACGATCAGGACGTAGGGATCGTCCAGGGTCGCCTCCATGCGCTCGGCGTCGGTGACGAAGTAGGGCGAGA
>DYZF01000020.1 GCA_020741375.1 Tessaracoccus flavescens | reverse complement strand
GCATCGCCGAAGCCGTTCGCACGCTCGGGATCGCCGACGCGAGCAGCTCCGTGGTCGCGGTGGGCACCGGCACCGTCCGCACGCAGCACGGCGAACTCACCGTCCCGCCGCCCGCCGTCATCGAGCTGGCGAAGGGCTGGCAGATCGAGGCCGGCGGCCCCGCCGAAGCCGGCGAGCTGTGCACCCCCACCGGCATGGCGGCCATCGTCACGCTCTGCGACGAGGTGGGCCCGCTGCCCACCATGCGCGTCGACGCCGTCGGCACCGGCGCCGGATCCCGTATGCGGAAGGACCGCGCTGGCGTGCTGCGCGTCGTCGTCGGCACCCGTGCCACCACCCACGACGCCTCCGCCGCCGGCCAGCCCGGCGCTCCCGCGACCCCGTCGGAGGTGCACCAGATCAGCGCCAACGTCGACGACCTCGACCCCCGCCTGTGGCCCGCCGTCCTCGACCGAGTCCTGGACGCCGGCGCCGTCGACGCGTGGCTCACCCCCATCGTGATGAAGAAGGGCCGCCCCGCCCACACCATCTCCGCCCTGGCCCCCAACGACGCCGTCGGCGCCGTGGCCGACGCCCTCATCGCGCACACCTCCACCATCGGGGTGCGGGTGTCGCCGCCGTGGTCGCGGCGAGTGCTGCAGCGCACGTGGCGCACGGTCAACGTCGAGGGCCACGACGTGCGCATCAAGATCTCGGGCGACGGCCCCGGATCCACAATCCAGCAGGCAACAGCCGAGTTCAGCGACGTCGAAGCGCTGGCCCAGCACCTGCAGGTGTCCCAACGAGTTGCGCTCTCCGAGGCGATGTCGGCCGCATGGCAGGCAGGTCTCGCCGCGGGGGCGCCCTGGCCGGAAGGGGTGTGATGGCCGAGCAGAGTCGCGGGCGCGTCACGATCTACGACGTCGCCAAGGAAGCGGGGGTGGCGCCGTCGACGGTGTCGCGCGCGTTCGCCCGCCCCGGCCGCGTCAACGCAGTGACCGCGGAACGCATCCATGAGGCGGCGGCCAGGCTGGGCTACCGCGTCAAGCCCATCGGTCGCCCCGAGGTGGGCACCGCCACCAACGTGCTGGCGTTCGTGGTGGCCGACGTCACCAACCCCGTCTACGCGCACATCATGAAGGGGTTCCAGCAGGAGGCCAACGCCAACGGCTACGCCGTCCTGCTGCTGGATTCGCACGAAGACGCCGGCGCCGAGCAGGCCGCGATCAAGACCGTCACGCCCATCGTCGACGGCATCGCACTCACCGCGTCGCGGATGAGCGATTCCGCGATCAACCAGGTGGTCAAGCAGTGCCCCGTCGTGGCCGTCAACCGCATCGTCGCTGGGCTGCCGTCGGTGGTCGGCGACACCGCGCGCGGCATGCGTCGCGTCGTCGAACACCTCGCCACCCTTGGCCACACCCACCTGACCTACCTCGCGGGGCCGGCCGCGTCGTGGGCCGACGGCATCCGCTGGCGCGCCGTCTCCGAGGCCTGCCACGAACTCAGCCTCCACGTGCGCCGCGAAGGCCCGGTGACGCCGTCGGTGCAGGGCGGCTTCGGCAGCTTCAAGCAGTGGCAGGAACACCCCACCACCGCCGTCATCGCGTTCAACGACATCATGGCCATCGGCTTCATGAAGGCCGCCCAGAACGCCGGCCTCATCATCCCCGACGACGTCTCAGTTGTGGGCGTCGACAACTCCATCTCCTCGGTTCTGACCACGCCGACGCTGACGTCGGTTGCGGCCTCCACCAGCCAGATCGGCGTGCGAGCCGCGCGCGCCCTCATCACCCAGTTGAAGCACCGCAGCACGCCGTCGGCCGAGACCATCGTCGTGCCCATGGAGCTCTTCGCCCGCGAATCCATCGCACCCGCCCCACAGCTTTCCAAGTAACGAAAAGTGAGTGAAGAAGATGAACCCCGCACCGCTATCGCCCCATCCGGACCGACTTCTGCCCGCAGATCCCGGCACCCGTGAGATCGCCCGCGAGCTGTACCAAGCAGTCGCGGACCTGCCCATCGTCTCCCCGCACGGCCACGTCCCGGCCGAGTGGCTGGCCGACAACCAGCCGTTCACGGACCCGACGACGCTCCTGCTGACGCCGGACCACTACACCAACCGCATGCTGCACTCCGCGGGCGGCGTCGATCTCGAAGATCTGGGCGTCCCGGTCGGCACCCCGCTCACCGAAGAGCAGGCGCGCGCCGGCTTCCGGAGGCTGTGCGACAACTGGAAGTTCCTGCGCGGCACCCCGGTGCAGTTCTGGTTCGAATCCGAGTTCCACGACGTGTTCGGCGTCAAGGTGCGCCCGTCCGCCGAAACGGCAGACCAGATCTACGACCAGATCGCCGAATGCCTCACGCAGGACGATTTCCTGCCGCGCGCGCTGTACAAGAAGTTCAACATCGAGGTCATGGCCACCACCGATGATCCGTGCTCGGATCTCGCGGCGCACCAGAAGCTGGCCAACGATCCGACGTGGGACGGCCGCGTCGTGCCCACCTTCCGCCCTGACGCCTACCTCGAATCCGCCCGCCCCGGCTGGCGCGAGCTGACGGCGAACCTCGCGAAGGTCACCGATGTCGACATCCACGACTACGCCTCGCACCTCGAAGCCATGCGCGTGCGTCGCCAGTTCTTCAAGGACAACGGCGCCGTCTCCACGGACCACTCGCACGCCGACGCGGGCACCGCCCGTCTCTCCGACGCCGACGCCGAGAAGTACTTCCAGGCCGCCCTCGCGGGCGAGATCGCCCAGCCCGAGGCCGACGCGCTGCGTCGTCACATGCTCAACGATCAGGCCAAGCTGGCCGTCGACGACGGCCTCGTCATGACGCTGCACCCGGCCGTCTACCGCAACCACGATTCCGACGCGCAGGCCCGGTTCGGGGCCGACGTCGGCGGCGACGTGCCGTACGCCGTCGAGTTCACCCGCGCGCTGCAGCCGATGCTGGACGCCTACGGCAACGCAGACGGCTTCCACCTCGTCGTGTTCACCATGGACGAATCCGTGTACTCCCGCGAGCTGGCCCCGCTGGCCGGCTGGTACCGCGGGCTCTACGTCGGCGCCCCGTGGTGGTTCATCGACGAGACCGACGCCATCATGCGCTACCGCCGCTCGGTGACTGGCTACGCCGGCTTCGCCAAGACCTCCGGCTTCATCGACGACACCCGCGCGTTCTGCTCCATCCCCGCCCGCCACGACGTGGCCCGACGCGTCGATTCCGCCTTCCTCGCCGGATTGGTGGCCGAGCACCGGCTCGCCATGGACGAGGCCCTCGAGACCGCCGTCGACCTCGTGTCGGCCCTCCCCAAGAAGGTGTTCAAGCTGTGACCAGACTCTCCCGCACCACCCATGGCCGCCCCGCGGCCCCCGTCCGCCTCGTCCACCTCGGGCTCGGCAACTTCACCCGCGCCCACCAGGCCTGGTACACCGAGCACGCCTCGGACGCCGAGCAGTGGGGCATCGCGGCGTTCACCGGTCGCCGCCCGACGATGTCGGAGGCGCTGACGCCGCAGGACGGGCTGTACACGCTCATCACGAAGGGCGCCGACGGCGACTCCTACGAGGTGATCTCGTCGGTGTCACACGTGCACCCGGCCTCCGACTTCGCGTCGCTGGTGCGCTACTTCGCGTCGCCGGAGTTGGCCGTCGTGACGTCCACCGTCACGGAGGCCGGCTACTACCGGGCGGCTGACGGGTCGCTTGATGTGGACGATTCAGCGGTCGCGGCTGATCTCGACGTGCTGCGCGAGTTGGTCTCCGCCGGTGACCTGTCTGTGGACGCAGTCGCTGCGGCCGAGGTCGCGACCCCGCCTGCCCGCATCCTCGCCGGGCTGCTCGCCCGCCGAGCCGCCGGCGTCGGTGCGCTCACCGTCCTGCCCTGCGACAACATCCCCGACAACGGTTCGGCCTTCGGCCGGGTGGTGACCGACGCGGCTCGCGCCGTCGACGAATCGCTGGTGGGGTGGATGGACGAAAACGTCGCGTGGGCCACGTGCATGGTGGACCGGATCACTCCGGCGACGACCGACGAACTGGTCTCCGAGGTTGCTGAGGCTGAGGGCTACGAGGACGTCTCCCCCGTTCCCACTGAGCCGTTCAGCGAGTGGGTCATCTCGGGGCAGTTCCCCGCAGGTCGACCCGACTGGGAATCTGCCGGCGCCACCATCGTCGACGAGGTTGAGCCCTACGAGCAGCGGAAGCTGTGGATGCTCAACGGCTCGCACACGCTCATGGCGTACGCGGCGCCGATCCTCGGGCTGGAGACGGTCTACGACGCGATCACCAACGAGACCGTCCGCGGTTGGGTGAAGCAGTGGTGGGCCGAGGCCGGTTCGGGCCTGTCGGTGCCGTGGGAGGAGTACGCGGACAAGCTGATCGAGCGGTTCGAGAACCCCAACATCCGTCACCTGCTGGCGCAGATCGCGGCGGATGGTTCGCAGAAGCTGCCGGTGCGGATTGCGCCGACGCTGGTCGCGTTCCGGGAGAAGGGCGAGCTGCCTGTTGGCGCGATCCGCGCGGTCGCGGCGTGGACGCTGCACCTGCGTGGGTTGGGCGCGCCGGTGAAGGACGCCGCGGCGGACCGGGTTCAGGCGTTGGTCGTCGGCGGCCAGGGGTCGGAGAATTTGGAGGCCGACGTGCGCGCGGTGCTCGGGTACGTGGCGCCGTCGCTGGCTGAGGACGATGAGCTGGTCGCGGCTGTGGTCGCGTCGGCGGAAGAGATCGTGTCGCTGGCGTAATACTCCTTGATTGGTACTCCAAGTTGACTTGAGCTGATCGAGTCGAACTCCAAGCTGACTGAGTGGTCGCTGCGCGAGCAACGACGTGCCGAAATCCCCGACACCGGTCCATGGATTGGGCCCACAGATTTCGATACGCCGGCGCTTGGCGCGCTGGCTACACAATCAGCGAGGGGCTTAGCTGTCGTCGTCGTGGAGCAGGATCCCCAGGCTCAGATCCGGCTGCGCCTTCCGGAAGATCACCGCCACCAGCACGCTCAGCACCGCGATCCCGAAGCTGACGACGACGCCGCCTTGCCCGCCGGCCGCGTCGATCGCGATACCCGCCACAGCCGAACCGATCGACGCCCCCAACAGCTGACCCGTTCCGATCCAGCCGTAGGCCTCGGCGGTGTCACTGAAGGCGACGCTGCCCGCGACCACCGACGACACCGCCGCCAGCGCCGGCGCGATGCCCAGCCCGGCCAAGAAGAGCGCGAAGGCGAGCCACCAGAAGCCGGTGCCGAGCGTCGCCAGGCCGAAGCCGAACACCACCACCATCATGCGCAGGGCCAGCGACCATCGCGACAGCGGGCGGTTACCCGCCAGTAGGCCACCGACCAGCGACCCGATCGACGACACCGCCAGGACGAGGCCGGCATCGACGGAGCCGTCGCCGAAGGTCGCAACCATGGCCGCCTCCACCGCCGCGAACGAGCCGATCATCAGCAACGACGTGACCGCCATCAGCACCACCGACGGGTTGCCGAGCACGCGACCGAAGCGGCGGGTGGACGGCGGAATCTTCAGCGCTCGCACGCGCGGCGCGAGGATGAGAGCAGCCCGCCGATAACCTGCACCGCGGCGACGACCAGCAGCGCCGTCGTCGAGCCCAAGCCGGCAACCATGAGCGTGATCGCCACCGGGCCGATGACCCAGATCACCTCTTGGAGTGCCGCGTCGAAGCTGAACAGTGCGGTGATGAGGTGCTTGGGCGCGAGTCGCGGATAGAGGGTGCGGACGGTAGGGATGACGGGCGGCATCGCGGCGCCGGCCAACGCGGCGAGCGCCATGGCGGCTGGGAGTGAGAGGTGGAGGGTCGCGAGCAGGACCACCGAGGTCACCGAGATGACCAGCGTGCTCAGCAGCACCGGGAGGGTGCCGAAGCGGCTCAGCTGCCGCGAGACGAGCGGCCCGGCGACGGCCATGCCGACGGAGAACGCGGCGAGCACGAGCCCGGCGGCGGTGTAGGAGCCGTGGGTGCGCTCGATGTGCATGAGGAAGCCCAGCGAATACATGCCGGCGGGGAACCGCGCGGCCAGCTGGGTGAGGAGGATGCGCGCCAGCCCTGGGGCTATGAGGAGTGAGGTGAAGTCGCGCACCGGGTCACTCTAGGCGGTGGGGGCTTCGGGAGTGAAGTCGCGGCGGAGGGGACGGCCGGGGCGAGGGTCCCGTCGGACTCGGTTGGTCGAACGCGCGACATAACAGGGAGCTATTCGGCACGGATTCCATATATGTCGAATCCGTGCCGAATAGCTCCCCGTTATGTTCCGGCACGCCAACTGAGGCGGGCTGGGGATGGCCTTCTCGCCCCAGCCACCGTCCACAGACCAACGCAACGCGCCCTTCGTCAGCACCACGCGACGCCGCCACAGCGTGCGACTCAGGCAACCTCTCAGTCGCGGACCTCGACGCGGCGGAAGTAGGCATCGCCAGCGCCCGTCGCGCCGAGGATCCCGGCCAGCGCGGACAGCACGCCGCCGCCGATCCAGCAGTACCACGCGTCGATCTGCAGCAGCCCACACACCGACAGCGCGACGATCGCGATGACAGCGGCCGCAAGCGAGCCGGCGATGATCCGGCCGCGACCACCGTCGCGCACCTGCATTGCCGACAGCAGCATCGGGATCAGGAACGCCACCACGGGGACGATGAAGAACAGGGAGCCCTGCTCCACCCGGTCGGTGAACGTGATCACAGCCCATGCCGCGATCACCATCAGACCCATGCCGATGGACAGCACCATCAGCGCGGTGCGGATGCGGGACGGTTCGACGGGACGGGTATCGGTGACCATGGCCACATCCTTGCACAGCGCCCCGCCGCTGAACCCGCGGGTTCGACGGCCGAGGCCGGCCCCACAGCGCCATGACGCGGCGGAGAGGCACCCCGTGCCGACTAGAGATCCAACCGACTCGCTACGCCTCGCGTTTGGCCCCGAAGAAGGCCTCCAGCAGCGCCGTCGACTCCTCCGCCAACACCCCCGACGTGACGGAAGGCCGATGGTTGAGCCGCGGGTCGCGGACGACGTCCCACAGCGACGCGACCGCCCCGGCCTTCTCGTCGAACGCCCCGAACACCAGGTGCCCAACCCGGGCCCCGACGATCGCGCCCGCGCACATCGTGCACGGCTCCAGCGTCACCACCAGCGTGCAGTCGCTGAGCCGCCACTCCCCGAGCGCCGCCGCGGCCCGCCGGATCGCAACCACCTCAGCGTGCGCCGTCGGATCGCCGTGCAGTTCGCGCTCGTTGCCGGCGGCAGCCAGGACGGCGCCGTCGGGGCCGAGCATGACGGCGCCGATCGGCACGTCCCCATGGGTCTCGGCTTTCGACGCCTCAGCCAGCGCGAGGCGCATCGCCTCGTGCCACTTGGTGCCCATGAAACGCCTAGTCGTCGAAGGATTCGGCGGCGCGCTCGAACTCGGCGCCCACCTTCAGCTTCTCCGCGATTCGGCCGAGCAGCACGTCGGAATCCTCGTCGTAGTCGGTGGCGATGGCCTCCAACTCGAACGCCCGCAGACCGCTGGCGGCGTACATCTCAAGGTCGCCCAGCGGCGCCGGATCGTCGTCGTCATCGGGCATCTCTTCGCCGAGGTAATCGACGACGTCGCGCGCGATCGGCCAATCGGTAGCGGCCGTGACGTCGGACAGCAGCACCTCGACGGTGCGGCCACGGACGCGGCAGATCACGAAGAACTCACCCGCGACCGACACCCACCCGTCGGCGCCCGAATCACCGGGCAGACGGGAGAGCTGGTTGATCAGCTCGTCGAAGTCGTTGGCGAGGTCGTAATCGAGAGGCACGACGACGGCTCGGCCGTCCTCGCGGTACAGCGCGACCACCAGGTCGACGTCGTCCTCGCTGGCGTCCTCGAGATCGTCGAAATCGTAGTCATCGTCGTCGGAGTCGTCGTCATCATCGACGTCCACATCCGCGTCGTCCTTGAGGTCGAACGGCTCAGCGTCCTCTTCAAACACGTCCACAGCTACTCCTTCATGCGCGGGCCCAGCCCCCATCCTTGCACGAAGGGGCTCGACTTAGGCGACCACGGTCAGTATCCCCCACCCGGATGTGCGAAGGTAGGGGCTGTGGAACTTAATGTCGTGAGCCATCCCCTCGTCGATCACAAGCTGACGCTGCTGCGCAACAAGGAAACGTCGCAGCCGGTGTTCAGGAAACTGGTCGAGGAACTCGTCACGCTGCTCGCCTACGAGGCGACGCGCGGTGTGCGGATCAACGACATCGAGATCGAAACCCCCGTCACCGCGACGACGGGCGTGAAGCTGCAGCAGCCTGCGCCATTGGTGGTGCCGATCCTGCGCGCCGGCTTGGGCATGCTCGACGGTTGGCTGCGGCTGATGCCGACGGCTGAGGTGGGCTTCCTGGGCATGATCCGCGACGAGGAAACGCTCGAGCCGATGACGTACGCCGAGCGCCTTCCGCACGATCTGAGCGGCCGCCAGTGCTACGTGTTGGATCCGATGCTCGCGACCGGTGGGTCGCTGGGCGGCGCCATCCAGTTCCTCGTGGATCGCGGCGCCGACGACATCACCGCCATCTGCCTCCTCGCGGCCCCCGAAGGAATCGAGAAGCTGCAGGGCCTCTTGGAGGGCTTGGAGGTGCCGTGCACGTTGGTAGTCGCCGCGATTGATGAGCGCCTGAACGAGCGCGGCTTCATCGTCCCCGGCCTCGGCGATGCGGGCGACCGCCTGTACGGCCTCGCGCACTGACACCCCGAGCTCTTCGGCGCGGCCGCTGAACGTCGGCACCCTCGCGACATCGGCGAGGAGACCCTCCGGCGACCCTCCAGCAGCGCTGCGATAGATTGTCCCAATGGCTAGGAAGAAACCGGCCGGGTGGGTCCCCAAACAGCACGGCGCCTGGGCCATGATCCTCGTCCCGTACATCACAGGACTCGCCCTCGCCGCGCGGCTCCGACCGCTCGACTGGGGCGATCTCACCCTCGGCCTCACCTGGCTCATCGGCTACTTCGCCTTCAACGCCGCGACGCTCTGGCTCAAGTCGCCCGCCAAGCGCCGCGACCACTATCAGCCCGCGCTGTTCACCTACCTCGGCATCGCTGCCGCCTTCGGCATCGCGACGCTCCTCCTGAAGGGCCTCGGCATCCTCGTCTGGGCGCCCGCCTATGCCGTGGTCCTCGGCACGTCGCTGTGGCTGGCGGCGTCGAAGCGCGAGCGCTCGCTGCTCTCCGGCGTCCTGACCGTGGTCGCGTCGTGTGGGCTGATGGCCGTGCTGCGGCCTTGGCCCGACGGCGACCCCACCCGCTGGGCCGACCTCGCCATCATGGGCATCGTGACGGCCTACTTCGTCGGCACCGTCTTCCACGTCAAAGCACTGATCCGGGAACGCAACGAACCAGCGTCGGCGCGCCGCTCCGTCGTCTATCACGTCGCATTGATGGGGCTCATCGCGGCGGCGACGGCGGCCGGCTGGGTCACGTGGCCGTGGATCCTGTGGGGCCTCGCGCTGGTCGCTCGTGCCTACCTGATGC
>DYZF01000019.1 GCA_020741375.1 Tessaracoccus flavescens | reverse complement strand
CCGTCGACCTCCGCAACCGGGGGTAACGCGAACGGCTGCCCGGCGGGGGGATTACCGAGGATGGCCCGGACGGGGGCGCCATGGGAGAGCGAGGCGAGCTGGCGTTGGGCCTCGGCGTAGCTGCCCGAGTAGAAGGAGGCGAGCGTGGCGGTGCCGACGGCGAGGATGGTGAGCACCACCGGAACGGCCTGCACCACCAGCCCGCGGGCCAGTTGGGCGCCGGCCAGCCACAGCCCGGTGGAGCGGATGCGGCGCGACGCCAACTCCAGCAGTCGCGTTACGGGAGCCAGCGCCACCAAGCCGACGACGGCAGCGGCGGCCACCAGCAGCGCGGGGGAGAGGGCCGGCAACAGGTCTGCTTGGATGTCGCCGTCGTCGGTGGTGGTGACGAACGTGCCGGCCCGCAGCAGTTGCCAGGTGGCGAGTGCCGCGGCGGCCACGACGAGTACCAACGCGGCGGCGCCGGCCACGCCGCGCACCCGGTCTGAACGTGGTTGGTCGCCCCGGGCCAGCCGCACGGTGGTGGCCACCGTCACCGCGCCGAGGCAGACGATGGCAAGCGCCAGCGAGACGAGGCCGCCCCACAGCACCGTGCCGAGGTGGGCCGCGTTGCCGGCGAGCAGCCACACCACCGCAGCCGCCACCGCGGTTCCGACGGCGGCGCCCGCGACGGCGGCCACCGTCGCTTCGCCGAGCCCGGCGACGATCAGTTGCCGACGGCTCGCGCCGCGGGCCAGGAGAAGAGAGACTTCGCGTTCACGGGTGGCGGCGAGCTGCCCCGCCACCTGCACCAGACCCACGACTGCGACGAGGATCAGCAGCGACACCGGCACGAAGCCGAACGATTGCCCGACGGTGTAATCCCGGGCGGCGACCTCCGCGGTCGCGGCGAGATCGCCGTCCGCCCGAATGCCGCGACCGGTGACGTCCGCGGCCTTCACCAGTTCGCGTGCCTTCGCCGCACCCTCGGCCAAGGAGTTCAGTTCGCTGGGTGCGATGGTCTCGACGTCGGGCACGACGCCCCAGCGGATGAAGGGGGCGCCTCCGGTGAGCACCGAACGGTCCACGACGAGCGGGCCCAGGTGCGCGCCCGTGGTGCCGGTGAGCACGAGGTCTTCACCGAACCAGAGCGGATCGAAGGGGCTGGCGGGCTCCCAGAGCGCCGTGACCGTCAGCTCGTGACCGTCGACGGTGAACCTCGCGCCCGGCTCGATGCCGGCTTTCTCCGCGGCGCCGACATGCAGCGCCGCCTCGCCCGGCCCGCTCGGCCACGCGCCGGCTGTCACCCGCACGGGGTCGCCAGCGAGGTGCTCGCCTGCCCACAGGATCAGGGCCTGACTGGGGCCGTCGGTGGCGCGGCGGGGCTCGGAGACGTAGGTGGTCCAGATGTCGACGGGGGCTGGGGCGAATCCCTCGGTGAGCTTCTCTCGCGCCAGCGCGTCCTGCGCCTCCACATCCGGGGCCATGCGGGTTTGTGCCGTGACGCCGCCCTCGCCGGGGCTGGCCTTCAGCAGCGCGTCGCGGGCAGCGGTGGTGGCGAGGATGCCGGAGTTGCCCAGCGTGAACGCCAAGATGCCGGACGTCACGGCGACAAGGGCGAACAATGTGGCGACGAGGACCACGGAGGCACGCGCCCGACGCAGCGCCCACCCCAGCCACGACTTCACTCGGGCAGCCTAACCAAGGCCACCGACATTCGTGGCCGGTCCACGCACTTTCTTGGATGCTTGCGCAGTGTGGGCGTTCGCCCCGGGCGCAGGCCGCGGCGAGGCGCGCCCGAAACGGTAGGCTCTGGCACGTGCTCTCCAGCTATGACGGTCCCAAAGAGGAATGTGGCGTCTTCGGCGTCTGGGCGCCCGATGAGGACGTCGCCCAACTGACCTATTACGGGCTCTTTGCACTCCAGCACCGCGGGCAGGAATCGGCCGGCATGGCCGTGTCCAACCTGCAGCGGATCATGGTGTTCAAGGACATGGGCCTCGTGAGTCAGATCTTCGACGAGGCGACGCTCAAGTCGCTGCCCGGTCGGTTGGCCATCGGCCACACCCGCTACTCGACGACGGGCGCGAGCGTCTGGCAGAACGCGCAGCCCACGTTCCGCTCCGTGCAGGGCAGCGGTTTGGCCTTGGCGCACAACGGCAACATCACCAATACCCACGAGCTCGAGCAGTGGCTCGCCGAGCTGGCGCCGTCGGAGCACCACGAGTCCAAGCAGAAGGCGATGGACTCCACCAACGACACCTCCCTGATCGCGGCGCTCATGGCGAGCTTCCCCGATCAGAGCATCGAAGACATCGCAATGGCGGTGCTGCCGCGGCTCAAGGGCGCGTTCTGCCTCACGTTCATGACGGAGACGACGCTGTACGCCGCCCGCGACCCGCAAGGCGTGCGGCCGCTCGTGCTCGGCCGGCTCTCCAACGGCTGGGTGGTCGCCTCCGAGACGGCGGCGCTGGACCTGGTGGGCGCCAGCTTCATCCGCGAGGTGGAACCCGGGGAACTCCTCTCCATCGACGAGGGCGGCCTCCGCTCGCGCCGCTTCGCCGAGGCAAAGCCCAAGGGCTGCATCTTCGAGTACGTCTACGTCGCGCGCCCCGACACCACGATCGCCGGCTCCAGCGTCAACGCCACGCGCATCCGCATCGGTGAGCGGCTGGCGCAGGAATGCCCCGCCGACGCAGACCTCGTGATCCCCGTGCCGCAGTCGGGCATCCCGTCCGCCGTCGGCTACGCCAGGGCCTCCGGCATCACGTACGGCCAGGGCCTCGTGAAGAACAACTACGTTGGCCGCACCTTCATCCAGCCCAGCCAGACGATCCGTCAGCAGGGCATCCGCCTGAAGCTCAATCCGCTGCGCGAGGAGATCGAGGGCAAGCGGCTGGTGGTCGTCGACGATTCCATCGTCCGCGGCAACACCCAGCGTGCCCTCGTGCGGATGCTGCGCGAGGCTGGCGCGAAGGAAGTGCACGTGCGCATCTCATCGCCGCCAGTGGAGTGGCCGTGCTTCTACGGCATCGACTTCTCCACCCGCGCCGAGCTGATCGCGCCCGGCCTCACCGTCGACGAGATCTGCCGCTCGATCGGCGCAGATTCGCTGGGCTTCGTGTCCATCGAGGGGCTCACCGAGGCCACGCAGGTGCCCGCCGACAACCTGTGTCGCGCCTGCTTCGACGGCAAGTACCCCATCGCCATCCCACCGGCTCAAGCCGAACTGTTGCATCTGGAGGCAAAGTCATGACCGAGCAGAAGAGCGCCTACGCCGCGGCAGGCGTCGACATCGAGGCCGGCGACCGCGCCGTCGAACTGATGAAGGCGTCGGTTGCGCGCACGCGTCGCCCCGAGGTGCTCGGTGGCCTGGGAGGCTTCGCCGGCTTCTTCGACGCCTCAGCGCTGAAGAACTTCGAGCACCCGGTGCTGGCCACCTCCACCGACGGCGTCGGCACCAAGGTGGCGATTGCCCAGGCCCTCGATAAGCACGACACCATCGGCTTCGACCTCATCGGCATGCTCGTCGACGACCTCGTCGTCTGCGGCGCCGAACCGCTGTTCGTCACCGACTACATCGCCTGCGGCAAGGTGGTGCCCGAGCGGATCGCGGCCATCGTCGGCGGCATCGCGGAGGCGTGTGTGGCGGCAGGGGCGTCGCTCGTGGGCGGCGAGACCGCCGAACACCCCGGGCTGCTCAGCCCGGACGAGTACGACATCGCGGGTGCCACCACCGGCGTCGTCGAGCGGTCCAAGATCCTCGGCCCAGACCGGATTCAGGTGGGCGACGCAGTGCTGGCGATGAAGTCGTCGGGCCTGCACTCCAACGGCTATTCGCTGGTGCGCCACGTGCTGCTCAACCAGGCGGGCTGGGATCTCGGCCGCCACGTCGACGAGCTCGGCCGCACCCTCGGCGAGGAGTTGCTGGAGCCCACCAAGGTGTACGCGCTCGACGTCCTCGACCTGATCAAGCAGGTGGAGGTGCACGCCATGAGCCACATCACCGGCGGCGGACTCGAGAACAACCTCGCCCGTGTCATCCCCGACGGCATGCAGGCGGTCCTGCAGCGTTCGTCGTGGACTCCCGGGCCGATCTTCCAGCTCGTGCAGCAGGTGGGCCAGCTGTCGCAGGCCGACATCGACGCCACCCTGAACATGGGCGTCGGCATGGTGGCGGTGCTGCCGCAGGATCAGATCGACGGCGCGGTCGCGGCCCTCGCTGCTCGCGGTGTCGAGAGCTGGGTGCTGGGCGAGATTCAGGCCTCCGAGGGTCGGGGTTCCGCGGTTCTCCGCTAAGGATGATGGGCGGGGCGGAGAACGTCCCGCCTGAGAAAGGCGCGTCCCCATGGGGCACATCGTGGCCAGCGTGTTGCCGATCATTCTTCTGATCGGATTGGGCTGGGTGCTGCGCGTCACGCGGGTGCTGTCCGCCGACGGCGCCGATGTCCTCAAGAAGCTCGTGGTGAGCGTCATCCTGCCCGCGGTGCTGTTCAACGCCTTCCTCTCGATCACCTTCCAGACGGAGTACCTCGCCATCATCGTGCTGGTGCCGGTGCTGTGCGTGGCGCTGCTCGGGCTCGGCTACGGGGTGCGTCGCTTGCTGCCGGGATCCACTCCGATCACGCCGTTCCTGTTCACCGGCTTCGAGTTCGGCATGTTGGGGCTGGCGCTGTTCACCGCCGGCTATGGGATCGCCAACGTGCCGATCGCCGGCATGGTGGGTTTGGGGCACGAGTTCTTCATCTGGTTCGTCTTCGTGACGGTGCTGCGGCGGGCCACGTCGGGGGCGGTGTCGGCGGGGGAGACGCTGCGCTCCTTCGTCACGTCGCCGGTGATCATCGCCATCCTGGCCGGTTTGCTCCTCAATGTGCTGGGGCTGGGGCCGTGGATCGCGAGCAACCCCGTCGGCGGCGCGGTGCTGGTGACGACGCAATACCTGAGCGCGATGATCGTGCCGGTCATCTTGATCGTCGTGGGGCACGGGATGCGGCTGAACGCGGCCGGGGTGCGGCAGGCGGCCCCGTTCGTCGCGGTGCGCTTCCTGCTGATGCTGGCGCTGGCGTTCGTCATCAACCTGCTGGTGGTCCGGCAGTTGCTGGGGCTCCCGCTGATGGTTGAGCACGCGATCTTCACGCTTCTGATCCTGCCGCCGCCGTTCATCGTTCCGATCTTCCTGCCGGCCGATCGCCGCGACGACATGGTTTACGCCAACAACGTGCTGAGCCTGCACACCGTGGTGAGCGTGGTGGCGTTCATCGTCTACTACGTCGCGACGACGTAGCCCCCGCCGCTTCCGCTGATTGAGTAGTCCGCGCGCGGAGCGCCGCGCGTATAGAAATCCCGCGCGCCGGTTTCGCCTGCCTTGGGTCGGGTTCGCCTGCCCTGATTCTGGTTTCCCTGCGTTAGCGCGGTTCGCCTGTCATGCATGGCAGGCAGAGTGGAGTAAGGCAGGCGAACGGGGTGCGGGCTGTGGGGGGAGTAAGTGCTTGTGGTTGGGGCGAGGGGCGAGTGTGTCGGGGATGGGGCCTTCTCGCCCAGGGGCTGTTCACGCGCTTATCGCGCGCGTGAACGCCCCGACGCCCGACCCACCGTGAAGGCCCCATCCCCGCTGCACGCTGCCCCGCCGCGATGGCCGGGCTGAGGGAATGAGCAATTAGATGGGTTCATTGCCCCTCAGAGGCTGCATTCTCGGCGTGTCGGCTCAATGAGCCGATCAAATTGCTCATTCCCTGCTGAGCCCAGACCGACGGCGTCTCTTGGTCGTCAAGTACGAGTGAGCGCAGCGCCGCCGCGTTAATTTGTGAGTTTGGTGCCCGTAGTCGGGCCTCTCACTCACAAATTGTTGGTCGGCGCTCCGGCTGTCGCGTGCGGTAGGGGCTGGCGAGTTGTGGTCTCAAACCTCACTCCGGGGGTCCTTAAGATTTTGATTACTCTAGCTAATGAACTAAAGTAGTTACCCGACGAAAGGAATCACCATGCCCGAGCTTGAGACCGAGCTGCTGACCCTGGCCAACGACCTCCGCGTCGCCTGCCAGCGCGTCGCCCGCCGGGTCCGGTTCGAGAGCACCAGCGAGGTTCCGCCGCATCAGTTCTCCGTCCTCGTCGGCCTCCACCGACTCGGCGCGCAGACGCCCACCCAACTCGCCGCGACCGACGCCGTCAGCACGCCGTCGATGACGCGCACCGTTAACTGTCTCGCCGAGGCGGGGCTGGTGGAGCGAGGGGCTCATCCCGACGACGGTCGCCAGGTTCTGGTGACCATCACCGAGGCGGGGGAGCGCGTGATCGAGGAGACGGTCTCCAACCGCGACACCTGGATGCTGCATCACATCGCTGGCCTCGACGACGACCAACTGGCCCTGCTGCGCAAGGCCGCCGATCTGCTGATGGAGGTGTCGAGTGCCGACTAAGTCCAAGCTCCTCGCCTCCTTCGCCATTCGCAACTACCGCTACTTCTTCGCGGGCGCGCTCATCACCAACATCGGCACCTGGGTGCAGCGCATCGGCCAGGACTGGCTGGTGCTCACCGAACTCACCGACAACTCCAGCGCCGCGCTGGGCACCGTGACGGCGCTGCAGTTCCTCGCCATCCCTTTTCTAGCCCCCTATGCGGGGGCGGTGGCTGACCGGATCCCGAAGCGCAAGCTCCTGCTCATCACCCAGACGCTGCTGGGCCTCACCGCCTTCGGGCTGTGGGCGCTGGTGGCGCTCGACGTGGTGCAGCTCTGGCACGTCTTCACCTTCGCGTTCGTGCAAGGCGTCATCACCGCTTTCGACAACCCGGCACGCCAATCCTTCGTGTCCGAGGTGGTGCCCGCCGCGATGCTGCCCAACGCCGTC
>DYZF01000018.1 GCA_020741375.1 Tessaracoccus flavescens | reverse complement strand
CGCCTCGAGGGCTCCCATGATCTCGAGTTGCGCCAGCAGCGAGCCGAGCGAGGATGCTTCGACGGGCCCGGTGATGACGGGAACGCCGACGGCGTCGGCCGAAAGTTGGGCGAGCAGCGCGTTGCGCGATCCCCCACCCATGACGTTGAGCTGCGCGGCCGGGCGTCCGGTGAGCGCTGCGAGATCCGCCACCCCACGGGCGTAGCGGGCGGCCAGCGATTCCAGGATGACGCGGACGATGGCACCCTCGTCGAGGTCGTCGACGCTCGCCCCTTGGGCGGCGAGCGCCTCTTTGACCCGGTTGGTCATGTCCTCGGGCTGGGCGAACTGAGGCTCGTCGGGGTTGATCAGGCAGCCGAGTGACGGCGTCGCCTCAGCGCGCTGGATGAGCTCGACGATGTCGTGACACAGGCCGGCGGCCTTCCACTCCCGCTGGCATTCCTGGAGGATCCACAGGCCGGTGATGTTGAACAGGGGGCGAAGTCCGTTGTCGCCGCGGGCCTCGTTGGTGACGCCCAGCCGGTCGGCGTCGTCGCTCATCAGGGGTTCGTCGCGGAGCACACCGAGCACCGACCAGGATCCGCAGCTCAGGAAGTAGGTCTCCTGAGCCTCGTCGCGAACGAGTGCATGGACGGCACAGGCCGTGTCGTGGGCTCCACCGCGGACGACGGTGAGCTGCTCGAGGCCGTCGATCTGGCAGGGGCCGACGGCGTCGTGCTCGGGCGTGACCTGACCGGCCCAGCGGCGCGGAATGCCGAGCGCCCCGAAGACTTCGTCGTTGAACTCGTGGGCGCCGGGGCGGCAGAGGCCCGACGACGACGCGATGGACCGCGACCAGCCGCGGATGCCGGAGAGGAGATAGGTGAAGTAATCGGGCAGGAAGAGGAACTGGTCAACCTGATCGACGAGTTCGGGCTGCTCCTGCAGGAAGGCGAACAGCTGGTTCGCAGAGTTGATGGTGGCGGGCGCGATGCCCGTGGCGGCCCAGAACGCGTCGTCGCTGATGCGCTCGCGGAAAGCATCGAGGGTGCGGGTGGTGCGCTCGTCTCGGTAGGCCACGCCGCGGGTGAGGCGTTCACCGTCGGGGCCGAGGAGGGCGTAATCGACGCCCCACGTGTCGACGGAGACGCTGATCGCGTCGGGGAACTGGGCGACGGCGTCGCGGAGGCCGGCGACGATCTCGGACCAGATGAAATCGAGATCCCAGCGGAGGTAGCCGTCCACCATGCGCGCCTCGTGCGGGAAGCGGCGGACTTCCGCTTCGCTGACGACGCCGTCGCGCAAGGTGCCAGCGATGATGCGGCCCGACGACGAGCCGAGATCGACCGCGAGGGCGGTGACGGATTCCACTGGGTTCTCCTAGGTCGGGGGTGAGGGTTTGAGCAGTTTCTGCACCTCGAGCCGCCAAATCGTCACTCAGTGGCGATTTCGGGCGTTGAGGTGCAGAAACTGCTCAAACCCCGGTTGGGGCTCCCGCCGAGCCGAAGCCCGACGGGAGCAGGTGGTCAGTTGTAGAGGGGGCCGAACTGGGCGCAGGCGCGGTAATCGGCGCCCTCGAGATCGGCGGTGCCGAACCCGAGCCAGCTCTTCGGGCGGAAGATCCGCTCGCGCTCCACGTTGTGCATGTTCACAGGGATGCGCAGCATCGACGCCAGCGTAATCAGCTGGTGACCGATGTGGCCGTACGAGATGGCGCCGTGGTTGGAGCCCCATGCGTTCATCACATCGTAGACGCTCTTGAAAGCGCCTTCGCCGGTCAGGTTCGGGACGAACCACGTCGACGGCCAACCCGGGTCGGTGCGCAGCTCGATGGTCATCGCCACCTCCTCAGGCAGTTCGACGGTGTAACCCTCGGCCAGCTGCATGACCGGGCCCAAGCCGTCGACCCAGTTGATGCGGGTCATCGTGACGGGCACCTCGCCTTCCGAGCGGAACTTCGTGGAGAAGCCGCCGCCGCGGAAGTAGCCGGTGTTCGCGGGGTGGAAGCTGCTGGCCTCGATCATCGCGGCGATGTCCTCGTCGGTGATCTCCCACCAGGGCTTGATGCAGGCGTTGCCATCGGCATCCTTGGCGGCCATGGTGCCGTCGAGGGTGGTGGCGCCGGAGTTGCGCAGATCGATCAGACCTGCGGCTGCCTTGCCCTCGGGGCGGTAGCCGGTGACACGCTCGATGGAATCGGCGCTCCAGTAGGTGCGTACGTCGGAGAAAATCTGCGCACGGTTGGTGAGCAGGTAGTTGAACAGCATGGACGCCGCGTTGAGGTTGTCGTTCTCGGTGGCCATGATGTTGGGCTGACGCTTGCCGTTCCAGTCGAAGCTGGTGTTGACGAGCGTTTCCATGAGGTCCCCGTTGGGCAGGAAGTCAGTCCACTGGCGCTGGCCCTGGAAGCCGGAGGCGAGGGCGCCGTGACCGAGCGCCTCCTCCTCGAAGCCCATCTCGGCGAGCTTGGGATTGCCGATCATGAGGTCGCGGCCGATGAGCACCATCTTGGTGCTCCATTCCCACCAGTCCTCGTGATCCTCGGCGGAGCGCTGCCACTCTTCGGGGTTGAAGTCTTCGCCCTGCTTGAGGTTCTCGCGCACCCACTTGTAGGCGACCTCGTACTCGTCCTTGTCGTAGATCTCGAGCTTGATGCGGCGCTCGATCTCCACCATGTCGATGTACTCGTTGCGCATGCCCAGGTAGTAGTTCCAGAACTCTTCCTTCACCACGCAGCCGGCGATGCCCATGGACACGCCGCCGATGGAGAGGTAGCTCTGGCCCTTCATGAGCGCGACGGCGAGGCCAGCGCGGGCGTAATCGAGGAGACGCTCGCGGACGGCGTCCGGGATGGAGGTGTCGTCGGCGTCCTGAACTTCTTCGCCATAGATGCCGAAGGCGGGGATCCCCAGCTGGGCGTGGCCGGCGAGCGCGGCGGCGAGGTACACAGCACCGGGACGCTCGGAGCCGTTGAAGCCCCAGATGGCGTGCGGCATGGTGCGATCCATGTCGATGGTCTCGGAGCCGTAGCACCAGCAGGGGGTGACCGAGAGGGTCAGGCCGACGTTCTCACTCTTGAACTTAGCGGCTGCGGCCTGGGCCTCAGGCACGCGGCCGATGGTGGAGTCGGCGATGACAACCTGGACGGGGGTGCCGTCGGGGTAACGCAGTTCGGCCTCGTACAGCTCCTTGACTGCGATGGCCATGTTCATCGTCTGGTCTTCGAGGCTCTCGCGGACGCCGCGGCGTCGGCCGTCGATGATGGGGCGGATACCAATCTTGGGGTAGTTGGTCACGAAAAACACACCTTTGTCTGGTTGCTTGGAATTCTCTGGTGTCCGGCGGTGCGCGACGGCGCAGCGAGCCGGGCGAACGCGTGCGTCTGGGGCGGCCAAGTGGCCTGATATGTGATGCGGGCGCACGACACACGACGGTGGCGTGCGCCCGCAGTCGGTGAGGCGGGGCGGGCGGTGACGCCTACCCCGCTAGAACTCACTCGTAGAGGTTGCCGGCGATCTCGGGATCGTCGATGTTGTCCTTGTCGTACCACTGGAAGCCGGAGTCGATGACCTTCTCCAGTTCCTGGCCGTTGATGGCCTTGATGGCGGCGACGACGGTCTCGTAGCCCATGAGCACGGGGGCCTGGGTGACGGCGCCGGCCTGCGTGCCACCGCGGATGGCCTCGAGCTGGGTCTTGCCGGAGTCGAAGCCGACGACGGTGATTTCCTTGCCGGACTCGTTGGCCCCCTGGATGGCGCCGGTGGCGGCGGCCTCGTTGGTGCCGTAGATGCCGACGAGGTCGTCGTTGGCCTGGATCATGGACTTGGCGGTGTTGGCGGCGAGGCCGACTTCACCAGCGACCTGGGGCTGCAGAACCTTGATGTCGGGAGCGTTCTCCTTCATCCAGTCCTGGAAGCCGGAGCAGCGCTGCTTGCCGGTGGTGGAGGTCTCGTCGTGGCAGATGAGGCCGACGGTGCCCTTGTTGCCAACGAGCTCGGCGAGGTGCTTGGCGGCCTCAGCGGCGGCGGCAGCGTTGTCGGTGGAGACGGTGGTCAGCGGGATGTCGGAGTCGACACCGGAGTCGAACGCGATCAGCGGGATGTTCGCGGCCTTGATCTCCTGCAGCATGGACTCGGCAGCGCCGGAATCGAGGGCGGCGAGGCCGATGGCCACGGGCTTCGAATCGATGGCGGTGCGCAGCATGTCGAGCTGCTCGGTGACCTGGGTCTCAGCCTGCGGGCCGACGAACTCGATCTTGTAGTTGTACTCGGCGCCGGCCTTCTCGGCACCTTCCTTCACGGCCTGCCAGAAGCGGTGCTGGAAGCCCTTGGAGACGAGGTAGATGGTCTCGCCGTTGCCCTTGGGCAGGTCGCCGGCGGGAGCAGCTTCGGATTCGGACGGCGCCGCGGCGCTGGTCGACTCGGCGGGGGCCGCAGCGGTGGTCGACTCGGCCGGGGCTGCTGCAGTCTCCGACCCAGCGGGGGTGGAGGTGGAGCAAGCCGTCAGCCCGAGGGCCAGCAGTGCGGGGACTGCAACGGCGGTACGCAAAAGACGCATGTCTTTCCTTTCTTGGGTGAGAGCATCGGTGCTCTCGAGGTTGAGAGCGGGTTTGCTCTCAGGTTGTGTTTTCAGTTGTCACCCCGGGCTGGGGCGGGTCTGGGTGTTCGCTAGACGGCTGTTGCTCGTTTGCGGCGCACGATGTCGACGAACACTGCGATGAGGACGACGACGCCCGTGACGACGAGCTGCCATTCCTGTGCGATGGACATCATCTGGAGGCCCTTCTTGAGGGTTTCCATGATCAGGGCGCCGACGACGGTGCCGATGATGTTGGCGCGGCCACCGGCCAGCGACGTGCCACCGATGACGACGGCGGCGATGACGTTGAGCTCGAAGCCGACGCCCTCAGCGGGCTGCACGAAGCCGAAGCGTGCCGAGTAGAGGATGGCGCCGAGCGCCATGAAAACGCCGGCGGTCACGTAGACCATGGTCTTCCAGAAGCGGACGTTCACGCCGGAGAGGCGGGTGGCCTCTTCGTTGGAGCCGATGGCGATGGCGTAGCGGCCGAGCAGCGTCTTGTTGAGCATGACGCCGGCGATGATGGCCATGACGACGAAGATGAGGACGGCGTTCTTGACGCCGGGGATCAGTTCGCCGTTGGCGAGCCACACGTAGCCGGGGTTCTTGATGGAGATAGTGGACTTGCCGGAGATGACGAGCGCCAGACCGCGGGCAACCATCATCATCGCGAGGGTGGCGATGAAGGGCGGCAGCCCGAGAACGGAGATGTTGAGGCCGTTGAGCAGGCCCATCAAGGCGCCCACCAGCAGGATCAGGATCAGGCCCCCGCCGAGCGGGAGGTTCAGCCAGTCACCCGACAGGAAGACGCCCGCCATGACCGCGACCAGCGTCATGCCGGTGCCGACGGACAGGTCGATGCCGCCGGTGGCGATGATGAACGTTGCACCCAGCGCCATCACGCCGACGTAGGCTGACTGCTGCACGATGTCGAGGAAAATGCTCGGCTGCGCGAAGTTGGGCGCGGCAAACATGAAGAAGACGTAGATCAAGATCAGGGCCGCGAAGACGAAGACCTGCTGGATCGAGGACTTGAGGAAGCGGCTCACTCCGCTTTCGACCACTGGGGTGTCGGTTCCTTGAGCGTTGGTGCTCACGCTGCTGCTCCATCCACTTGCGCCTTGCCGACGGTGGCAAGTTCCATGATGTTTTCTTGGTTGGCGTCCGCGTTGTCGAGGATGCCGGTGATGTGTCCGTGAGCCATGACGGCGATGCGGTGGGACACGCGCAGCACCTCAGGCAGTTCGGACGAGATGACGATGATGGCCTTGCCCTGGGTGGAGAGCTGCTCGATGAGCTGGTAGATCTCCTCCTTGGCGCCGACGTCGATGCCGCGGGTGGGCTCGTCGAAGATGAGCACGTCGCAGTTGCGAACGAGCCACTTCGCGATGACGACCTTCTGCTGGTTGCCACCAGACAGCTTGCCGAGGAGCTGGTTGACGCTCGGGGTCTTCACCCGGAGCTTGTCGCTCATCTCCTGGCCGACGGTCTTGATCTTGCCGTCGAGGATGAAGCCGCCGATGTTGAAATCCTTCATGGCGGCCATGACGGCGTTCTGCTTGATGTCCTGCTCGAGCAGCACACCGAACGCCTTGCGGTCCTCGGAGAGGTAGCCGATGCCGGCGCGGACTGCGTCGGCGGCAGCGCGGATGTTGACCTTCTTGCCGTGCAGGTAGATCTCGCCGCTCTGCTTGGGGTCTGCGCCGAAGACGGCGCGGGCCACCTCGGTGCGGCCTGCGCCCATGAGGCCGGCGAAGCCGAGCACTTCACCCTTACGCACCTCGAAGGAGATGTCGCGCAGGAGGTGCTTGGTGTTGAGGCCCTCCACCTTGAGCACGACCTCGTCCGAATCGACGGTGGTGCGGGGGCGGGCGTCGCCGGAGACCTCGCGGCCCACCATCATCGAGATGATCTCGCGCATCTCGACGTCCTTGGTGGTGACGGTGCCGATGTACTGGCCGTCGCGCAGGACGGAGACGCGGTCTGTGATCTCTTCGATCTCAGGCATGCGGTGCGAGATGTAGATGAGGCCGGTTTCCGGGGTGACGAAATCTCGGATCATGCCGAAGAGCGCGTCGGTTTCAGCCAACGTGAGGGCCGCCGTCGGCTCATCCATGACGAGGATGCGGGAGTCGTACGACAGTGCGCGGGCGATCTCCACCATCTGCTGGCGGGCCACGGAGATGTCGCGGATGTAGGCCTTGGGGTTGATGTTCATGCCCAGCTTGTCGAACAGCTCGCCGGCCATCTCGTTGAGCTTGCGCTCGTTGACGATGCCTTTGCTGTGGCTGCCGGGGCGACCAAGGAACAGGTTCTGGGCAACCGTGAGGTCCGGCACCATGTTCAGTTCCTGGTGGATGATACTCAGACCCAGATCACGCGCATGGTTGACGCCCTTGACGTCCACCTTTTGACCCTGCAGCCAGATCTCAGCGCCCGGATCAGGCGTGTAGATGCCGGTGAGGATCTTCATGAGCGTTGACTTGCCGGCGCCGTTTTCGCCCACGAGGCCGAGCACCTCTCCCCCGTTGAGGTCGAGATGCACCCCCTGCAGCGCCTTGACGCCGGGGAACGTCTTAGAGACGTTCTTCAGCTCTAGAAGTTTGGTCACCTAGTACTCCTTCGTACTTGCCGCGGAGAGCCACAACGCTCGCCTTGGCGATGATGTTAACGCTATCATCCCCACAGGTTTATGCAACCCCCTGTTACCAAAACGTTGTGAAACATCTGATGTCTGGGGGAACGACGAAGCGGGCGCCTCCCGGAGGAGACGCCCGCTTATGTCCGTCAGCGGATCAGCAGATCACTTGCCGAGCGAGGTGCCGGCCGAACGCAGGTTCTGGCAGGCCTCGACGACGCGAGCGGCCATGCCGGCCTCAGCCAGCTTGCCCCACGCGCGCGGGTCGTACTGCTTCTTGTTGCCGACCTCGCCGTCGATCTTCAGCACGCCGTCATAGTGGGAGAGCATATGCCCGGCCACCGGACGCGTGAAGGCGTACTGGGTGTCCGTATCCACGTTCATCTTGATGACGCCGAA
>DYZF01000017.1 GCA_020741375.1 Tessaracoccus flavescens | reverse complement strand
CTCGGTGTTGGCGTACACGTCCGCCGTATCGAACGACGTGATGCCCGCGTCGAGCGCTGCATGTACGCAGGCGGTCGCGGTCTCTGCCTCCACCTGCGACCCGTGGGTCAACCAGTTGCCGTACATGAGCTCGGTCACCTTGAGGCCCGAGTTACCGAGGAAGCGATACTTCATGGATCAATCCTTACATTTTGTCCGTCACCGAAATCATATCCCCGGTCGCGGCTAGGGTGACCCCATGTCTTCAACGCTGATTCCTTGGCCCACTGGGACATGGACCACTCCTCCAAAGGCCGTCGAGCATGACGGCGGCGACCTGCTCGTCACGGCACGCGAGGAGTCCGACGCGTGGCGGATCACGTCGTACGGGTTCATCCATGACACCGAACACGCCCTCGTCACCGACCTGCCGGTGGGCACGGCGATGGAAGTCGTGTTCACTGCGGACTTCAGGGAGCAGTTCGATCAGGCCGGGCTCTTCGTCGTCGCGAGCAAGGAGGAGTGGGTGAAGGCCGGCGTCGAGTTCGCAGATGGCCACCCTCAGGTGGGAGCCGTGGTCACGCACGGTCACTCCGATTGGTCAGTTGCGCCGGTCGACGAGTGGGCGGGTCGCCGAGTGCGCGTGCGCGTGTCACGAGGCGACGACGCGCTGACCGTTCGGGCGGGAATCGACGGCGAACCGCTCGCACTCGTGCGGGTCGCGTACTGGCCCGGCCACCTCACCACGCAGGCCGGCCCTTTCACCTGCGCCCCCACCCGCGCAGGGCTGACTGTCCGCTTCCATGAGTGGCTCTCCAGCGAGGCAGATGGGTCCCTGCACTAGCCTTGCCCGCATGTCGGATTCCGAACTGCACTACGAACTCACCCGAGCCCACCTCGACAACGGACTCGAGATCGTCGTGGCCCCAGACTTCGCGGCGCCAGGGGTCGCCGTCAACCTCTGGGTGGAGGTCGGCTCCGCCGACGAGCAGATCGACAAGTCCGGCTTCGCCCACCTGTTCGAGCACCTGATGTTCCAAGGCTCCGCCAACGTGGCCAGCGGCGAGCACATGGCCACGATCGAGGCGCTGGGTGGCTCCGTCAACGCCACCACGTCCAGCGATCGCACCAACTACTTCGAGACTGTGCCCGGGGGTGCACTGGATCTCGCGTTGTGGTTGGAGGCGGATCGGTTCGCGTCTTTGGCAATCACGCCCGAGAACTTTGAGGCCCAGCGGGAAGTGGTCAAGGAGGAGAAGCGCCAGCGCTACGACAATCAGCCCTACGGCGATCTTCTGGAACTGCTGATCGCACAACATTTCTCCCCAGAGCATCCGTATGGGCATCTCACGATCGGATCGATGGAGGATCTGGACGCCGCGTCCCTCGACGACGTCGCCTCGTTCTTCCACACGTGGTACCGGCCCAGCAATACCAGGCTGGTCGTGTGCGGTCCGGTGGGCGCCGACGAGGCGCTCACGTTGGTGGAGAAGCACTTCGGCTCTCTGAGCGCCGCGCCGCGACCTGCCGAACGTAACTTCAGCTCTGCCAAACCTTTGGAGCCTCAGCGAACACTGGTCACCAGACCCGTGCCACACTCACTCAGCTACCTGTCGTGGGATGCGCCCCCGGCCGCCGACCACGATTTCGTCGCCCTGGATCTCACGCTCGGGATCCTGACCGACGGCACAGCCTCCAGGCTCCATCGGGCCCTGGTGAAAGACCGTCCACTCGCCCACGAGGTGCACGCCTCGGCACTGCCCCATCGCTCATCGACGTCCATCGTCACCATCCTTGGCCGGCCGGCCGAAGGCGTCTCGTTGGAGGCCCTCGACGATGCCATCCTCAGCGCCATCGCCACGCTCGCCGAGCATGGCCCCACCCCGGACGAACTCCAGCGGGCCGTTGCCCAGTTCGAGAGGGAATACCTGTGGGCGCTCGCCACCACGAGCGGGCGCGCAGACGCGATCAACGACCTGTGGCTGACCCACGGGGATCCGGCCTATGTCAACCGTCACCTGAGCGATGTCTTCGCCGTCACCGCCGAGGAAATCCAGGCATCCGCAGCTCGCTGGTTGACCGCAGCCGGAGCTCACCACCTGCACTACCGCGCCGAGGGAGACGCATCATGAAGCCGCACGTCCTCGATGGCACCCCATGGCAGTTCCCGCGTCCGGAGGTCTTCACCCTCGCCAATGGACTGACGGTGTGGCAGTTCGACCTGCCGCACCAGCACATCGCCACGTTCGAGTTGGTCCTCCCGGCCAGCCTGACCGCCGAGAAGGAACAGCTGCAGGGCGTCGCGAACCTCGCCCTCCACGCCATCGACGAGGGCACGCGTGCCCACCCTGACGGGCGGATCACCGAACTGCTGGACGCCCATGGCGCCGCTCTGCACGGCACCACGCGGCACCGCTACACGACGTTCGGCGGCCAGGCCTCAGCACGGCGCTTGGCCGACGTCCTCCCGCTGTTCGTCGAGGTGTTGACCCAACCCTCCTATACAGATCGCGACGTGGCGCACCACGTGGAGGCGGCCGTCGCAAACCACGCGTCGAAGCTCGCCTCGCCCGGAGCTGCCAACCGGATGGCCCTCCGGCGCGCGATGTACGGCGCGCACCGCGACGGCGCCCCCACCAGCGGAACCCCACACACGCTCGCGTCCATCACGCCGAGCCACGTTCACGAATGGCACTCAACTGCCTATGCTCCGCGGGGCGCCACCTTGCTGATCGCCGGCGTGATCAACGACGAGGCCCTCGGGGCCATGACGAACTGGACGACCCCTGGCCGCGACTTGTCGGACCGCGTGGCCGCCCCAGCGCAACCATCCCGAGTCGTCGTGGTCGATCAGCGCGATGCTGTCCAGGCCACCGTCGGCATCGCCACCCGCAGCGTGGGCCGAACCGACATCCGCTGGCCGGCGCTGCGCGTCGCGGGCCACGTGATGGCCGGCGCCTTCGCCAGTCGGCTCAATCTCGAATTGCGCGAGCGGTTGGGTTACACCTACGGCATCAACGGAGGCTTCGCCGCAGACGTGGTGCAGGGGCAGTTCCACGTGGGCGGCAGCGTCCGCACGGACGTGGTGGGTGACGCCGTCGCCCGACTTCTGGACGGCCTGAGCCTGAGGGATCCCTTCACAGAGGCCGAAGTTCGCGAGGCGCAGCAGTACCTGATCCGCTACGCCCCCTTGGCGAACGAAACGTCCGCCGACATCGTCGCCCAAGCCTCAGCGCTCGCGGCAGCCGGTCTGACGACGGACTATCTCGCCCAGCACTTCGCAGACCTCGCACGGGTCACTGCCGACGACGCGACCGCCGCCTTTCGCGAGACGATCACCCCGGAGCGGCTCACCATCGCCGTCACGGGCGATGCGGGCGAGATCGTGCCGGCCCTGACGGCCCTTGGTCTCGAAGCCGAGGTAGTCAGCCTCGATTAGCCCTCATCGAGCGCCTTGGCGGCCTCGACGATCTTCGCCTCGGCTTCCTTGACCCGATCCTGGTAGGCGCCCAGGTCTCCCTCGCGGAGTGCCGCATCGGCGGTCTCCAAGAGAGTCTCCGCCTCGTTCAGCAAGGTACGCGCCCGCTCTTGGGCGTCGACTTCCACCGGCTCGCCACCCGACGGCGGCACCGGGGTATCCGGGTTGGCCTGCTCGCCGGTATCGGCGCCTGCGTCACCCTTGAACACCTGATCGAGGGCGGCCTGCAGCGTGTCACCGATACCGATCTCCTCACCGAAGCGCACCACGATGAACCGCAGCGCCGGATACGAGCCGCTCGTCGCGGTGGTTTGGGTGTAGATCGGCTGAACGTAGAGCAGGCCGCCACCCAACGGGAGCGTCAGGAGGTTGCCGAAGATGGCTGACGCTGAAGCCCCCTGTCTGTTGAACGGCAGCAGCCGGTCCGCGACCATCGGGTTGGTCTGGATGAAGTTGTAGGTCTGTCCGGGGCCGGCGATCTGTTTGGCGTCCGAGAGCTTCAGCACGCGCATGCGTCCATACTCGTCGCTCGTTGCATCGGCGTTGACGGCCATGTAGACGCTGAGGTTCTCGCGGTCCTTAGGCACGAACACGGTGGTGTTGGAGAAGTGCGCCTTCTGGTCACCGGGCCAGCGAATCGTCAGGAAGTACGGCGGCTCCTTGCTGGCCGTCTGCCCGCTGCCGCGCACCGGATCGTTCGGGACCTGCCAGATGTCGCTCTGCTGGAACCACGTGTTGGGGTTGGTGGTGTGATAGCGCCCGAGGATCTCGCGCTGCACCTTGAACATGTCCTGCGGGTAGCGCAGGTGCTCCAGGAGCGCGGGTGAAATCTGATCCTTCGGCGTCACCACGCCTGGGAACACCTTGGACCACGTCTTCAAGACGGGATCCTCCTCGTCCCACTCGTAGAGGGTGACGGTGCCGTCGTAGGCATCCACCACGGCCTTGACCGAGTTGCGGACGTAGTTGACCTGCTGGCCAAGCAGGAGGCGATCGGCTGCGGTCCGGGAGTCGGAGATCGACTGCGTCCAGTCCACCCGCTGCGAGTTCGGGAAGGTGTCTGCGGTGGTGTAGGCGTCGAGGATCCACACGATCCGGCCATCGACGACGCTGGGGTACGGATCGGAATCGACGGTCAGCCACGGCGCCGCCTCCTGAACCCGCTGGGCCGGGATGCGGTTGTGCAGGATGCGCGATTCTTCGTTGACGCGGTCCGAGAGCATGAGGTTGATGTCGCCGAAACGGATCGCGAACGCGGCTCGGGTCACGAAGTTGCCGACGTCCACGCCGCCCACGCCCTCGTAGGTGTACAGCGACTCGCTGCGGTTCTCACCGCCCGACGGCGTATCCAGCTCCACGGGATCTGCGCCCTCGGGGGCGCCGACGACGACGTAGTAGTCGGTACGCTCGCCGAAGTAGATCCGTGGCTCGTGCTCGGGCAGTGTGCCGACGGTGGGGATGCCACCGGAGACGAACACGGGCTCACCGTTGGGCAGGCGCTGGTTGCCGTAGGCGGCGACCATGCCGTAGCCGTGGGTGTAGACGGTGCGGCGGTTGTTCCACGTGTCACCGGACTCCACGGAGTTGAGGTCCAGCTCACGCACCGCGACGACGGCGTCGGTCGGCTTGCCGTCGATGACGTAGCGGTCGACGTCGAGCACATCCGGGAACGTGTAGT
>DYZF01000016.1 GCA_020741375.1 Tessaracoccus flavescens | reverse complement strand
CCGCTCGTCGTCAACGAGCATGAGGGCGCGGCCGCGCTCGTCCAACTGGGCGGATCGGAGCTGACCGAGCCGCGGGAGATCGTGGCCGGGCTGAGGGCCGCGGGTGTGGCGACGGTCGTCATGACGGTCGGCTCGGCCGGATCGCTCGTGGCCGAGGGGGACTCGCTGACCGAGGTGGCCTCCCCGAGGGTGAAGGCGGTCGACACGGTCGGCGCGGGCGACGCGTTCTGCGGCGCGCTCGCGGCGCGGCTGGCGGCGGGCGAGGGGCTGCTCGACGCCGCCGCCTACGCCAGCCGGTTCGCGGCCTACACGGTCCAGTACGAGGGCGCCCAGGCCTCCTACCCAGCGGTCGGTACCGAGCTGCCCCAGGTGTGACCAAGTGACCCGGCGATGCCGGGAATGGCAAAGGCCCCGACGTGATCGTCGGGGCCTTCCTTCGTACACCACCAGGGACTCGAACCCTGAACCCGCTGATTAAGAGTCAGCTGCTCTGCCAGTTGAGCTAGTGGTGCGCGCGAGAGATAACTTTAGAGTGCTCTCGTGCCGCTTGTCCAATCGTCACTCTGTGGCCTTGCGGAGGCGCTCGATGATGAGGGCCTCCTCCGCCTCGGTGAGCTCGAGCAGGGCGTAGTGGGTTGGCCACATGTTGCCCTCGTCGAGCCTCGCGGCCTCCTCGAATCCGACCGTCGAGTAGCGGTAGTCGAACTTGGACGCGGGCTGCAGGAAGATCACGTTCTTCCCGTCGGCGTTGGCCCAGGCGGGCATCCCGTAGTAGGTCCTGCCGACCAGTTGCGGGGCGACCTGCTTGACCAGTTCGTGCAGGCGAAGCGCGATCGTGCGATCGTGCTCGGGCAGTTCGTCGATCTTGGCGAACATGGCCTTCTCCGAGGCGTCGGCCTTCTTCGACGCGCGCAGCTCGGCTGCGCGTTCCTTCATCGCCTTCTTCTCATCCTCGGAGAAGCCGGGGTTTGTCTTTGCCATGGTGCTCCTCAGATCGTGGGAGGTCGATCATCCCACGAGGGGATCGTCCGGAGAAGGAGAACCGCGCCCGGATGGCCGGCGGTCCGGGCTTGACCGGAGGACGGCTCGGCGACGGCGTTGGCACGTCGTTGAAGGGGTTGGTCACGACGATGTCGGTGGTGTCGCCTGCGGCGACGGTGAAGTTGACGTTGTCGATGACGATGTCGCCCCAGGCGGTGCCGGTGATGGCGTCTGGGGTCTTCTCGCTGGTCGACACGACCGCGCCGGCGCGAAGTTCGGGGCTGGCCGCCTACTCGCCTGCCTTGACCTCGAGCGAGCCGGAGAACATCTTCTACTACGAATGGCCGGAGGTTGGTCGGCTCCCCGCGTGGAAAGGTAGTTTCTGGCAAAAACGGACAGTTAAGCGTCTGTGGGTGGCATCGCCGCTGGCAAGATCGCTTCCGTGCCAACGTCCGGCGACGGTGCTCGATTCGTGAAATCTGACCCGAGGTGTCGGAGTCTGCCTGTCCCGTGAAGCAGTTCCCTGGGAAACCTCGTGCCAGCGCAGGTGCGGCGCTGTGGGTGAACCCGACACCAGGATCCGGAGCAGTCGCAGGCCAGTACAGAACTGGCAATCCTGCGCGGGGCCCCGCCACGGCCTCCTGGATAACGACGGCTGTCTCAGGTGTGGGCTGGGCAACCGTCAACCCGCTCCCGCAAGGCGCCCCAGGCAGGACTCGAACCTGCAACCGACGGATTAGAAGGCCGTTGCGCTATCCATTGCGCCACTGGGGCTGGGCCCCAACAGTGTAGCCCGCTGGCACGGGTGGCTCCGCGACGCCTAGATTGGTCGCCATGACAGAGAATCTGGTGTGGATCGACTGCGAGATGACCGGGCTTGACCTGGTCAACGACGCGCTCATCGAGGTTGCGGTGCTCGTCACCGACGGTGACCTCAACGTGCTGGGCGACGGAGTCGACGTCCTCATCAAGCCGAGCGACCAGCAGCTCGCGGGCATGGGCGACTTCGTCCGCGAGATGCACACCAACTCCGGCCTCCTCGACGAGCTGTCCGAGGGGATCACCATGGAGGAGGCCACAAAGGCCGCGCTCGACTACATCCGCGAGTTCGTCCCCGTCGCGCGCAAGGCGCCGCTGGCAGGCAACACGATCGGCACCGACCGTGCCTTCCTTGCCCGCGACATGCCCGAGCTGGAGGAGTGGGTCCACTACCGCAACGTGGACGTCTCCTCGCTGAAGGAGCTCGCGAAGCGCTGGTTCCCCAAGATCCAGTACCAGGCCCCGGCAAAGACGGGCAACCACCGGGCGCTCGCCGACATCCAGGAGTCCATCGAGGAACTGCGCTACTACCGCGAGGCGATGTTCGTGGCACCCCCCGGCCCGACGACCCCGGAGCTGCGGGCCATCGCCGCCAAGCACCGCGGCGCCCTGACCGGCAACACGGGAGAGGCCCCGGCCCAGGCCTGAGCGCACCCCACGGGGTCCGGAAACCTCGATTTTCCACCCCCGGCAACCGTGCGCTATTCTTCTCAGGTCATCGACTCAGGTCGACGACGATGGTGGGTATAGCTCAGCTGGTAGAGCACCTGGTTGTGGTCCAGGATGTCGCGGGTTCAAGTCCCGTTACTCACCCCAAATGGGTCAGGTTTGAACTTTCGGCCAAGGGACCGCCCTTGGTCGGGGTTCGGACCTGGCCCATCTTCTTTGCCTCGGCGGCCCAGGTGAGGGCGTCGGCCTGCAAGCCTTCGATGTTCAGCCCGTCGTACGGCGTCTCGTAGCCGACCCGAACGTCGTTGTCCTCATCGACGTAGATCGCCTTGAACAGCGCCTGGTTGCACAGCCGGCGGTTCGCGTCGTCGGCCGTCTTGTAGATGTCGCCAGCGTTCGACAGCAGAGTCAGCGAGTCATCGAGGTTCGCCCGGGCGAAGGCGTACTCCCCGTGGTGGGCGTCGATCCGGTTCTTGATCGTCTCTAGCGAGGCTGTGATGCGGTCCTGTTCTCGTTTGAGGAGTTCCAGCGTCACCGCAACCGCATAGTGCGCCCGCAGGAGCTTCTCCTGCTCGTCTTCGACCTGCGTTCGCCGTGCGGCGAGGTCCGCGAGTTCCGCGGCACCCTCGGACATCATCTCGTCGAAGCGCGCGTGCAGCATCGACGAGAGCGCGAGCTTGGTTTCCGCACTGATCTGCACGTGGTCATAGAACTGCTCGACCAGCCGCTCGACGTGCTCGATCAGCATCGCCTGCCGGGTGCAGTCGCCCCTGCCGCCATGCCTGCTGCCACAGACGAAGTACGGATAGATCGTGCCCTGGCTGCTCTTCGCGTTGCACACGATCAGGCGGGAGCCGCACTGCCCGCAGAACACCGTTCCTTTCAGGTAGTGCTCGTGCACCTGCGTCGCGTCCGCCGCTGATCGGTTAGTGCCGAGCACGGTCTGCACTTGATCCCACACTTCGTTCGGGACGAGTGCTTCGTGTGCTCCGGCGAAGGTGACGCCTTGATAGCGGACGCAGCCCTTGTAGTACGGGTTCGTAAGCATCCGATGCACCGACGACTTGCCGATTGGCCGAGAAGGACGGCGCGGCGAAGGTGCGGTCGTCAGGCCGCGTGCCACCAGCTCGTGGTGGAGCTGGCTCGTCGTCCAGTCGCCTGACGCGAACCTCTGGAAGGCCCACCGCACCAGAGGTGCCCGCTCCTCGTCCAGCTCGACGGTGCGAACCTCGCGACCGAACTCGTCGCGCACTCCGATGTTGCGGTAGCCGATGGGTGCCTTCGACACCGTCCCGCCCTGCGCGGCCTTCTGCGACAGGCCCTTGACGACCTCGGTGGCTAGGTTGCGCGACCAGCAGGTCGCTTAGCCATGGAAATGGCACTCTGGCGACCGAGGACTTGAACTGATCCGTTCCCTCTCGAACACGAAATCGCGAATCGGCGTTCTGCCGCATGATTCCGCCATTTCCACGGAGCCTACCTGTGGATAACCGCACCGCGGTTCACAACCTAGCAGGGTCGGTAGCACATGAGTTCGCACATGAACGCAGCCCGGATCGCGAGCACCGGGCTACCCGACGGCCACTCCGAAGAGCGCGCCAATGAGGTAAGTGGCGATCATGGTCGCTGAGCCCATGACCACGTTTCGGAGAATTGCGCGACCGCGCGGCGCTCCACCGAGTGCAGCGCTGATCCAACCGGTGAGGAAGAGGCCGATCACAACTGCGATGGCTGCGATCCAAACTCGGTGTCCACCAACAGGCAGCAGGATCATGATGAGTGGGATCAGTGCTCCAACGGTGAATGCAATGAACGATGACACGGCGGCTGCCCATGGGCTGGTGAACTCTTCATGGTCGATTCCGAGTTCGACTTCTGCGTGAGCGGCGAGAGCGTCCTTCTCGGTAAGCTGCACTGCTACCTGATGTGCAAGGTCATCTGAGAGGCCCCGCTGTCGATAGAGCTCGGTGAGTTCTTCAAGCTCCTCCTCGGGCATGGTTTCGAGCTCCCACCGTTCTTTTGCGATGAGCGCTTTCTCTGTGTCGCGTTGGGTGCTCACCGAAACATACTCTCCGCCAGCCATTGAGAACGCCCCGGCAACTACGGCGGCGATACCGGCCGTCGCGATTGCCAGTACGTTGTTTGGTGTAGCGGCAGCGACGCCGATGACGACGCCCGCGGTAGAGACGATGCCGTCGTTTGCGCCGAGCACTCCTGCACGTAGCCAGTTCAAGCGTTGGCCCACGTTCTGCAGGTGGGCTTCGCCGGGATGCGGCGTGGTGCTTGAGTCGGATGCCATATTGTTCATTTCCTGTCTTGGTTCGTGCTGAAGTGAAATTGTTCCGTCGATGCGACTGGTGATGATCGTGTGATGCGCTCAGATCGTGGGCCGACTGCACGGAGTGCGCCGAGGATGGCCACCAGATCAACGCCTTCTTGGAGCCACGCGCCGAGGAGTGCGGGGAGGAACCCGAAGGCGGCGATGAGCATGAGGCCGACGCTGATGATGATGCCGAGCCAGATGCTTTGCAGTGCGATGCGCACGGTGTCTTTGCCGATGCTCACCGCGCGCGGCAGCGCGGAGAGCGTGTCGTAACGGTTCACGATGTCCGCAGATTCTGAGGCTGCGGTTGCACCGCGCGCGCCCATTGCGAAGCCGATGTCCGCGGCGGCGAGCACGGGGGCATCGTTGAGGCCGTCACCGACCATGATGAGGGGGCGGGGCTGCACAGTACTGACGATGCGAACTTTGTCGCCGGGGCGGCACTCTGCGTGCACCTCGCTGATTCCAAGGTGCTGTGCGATGGGTTCGGCGGTGGCTGCGACGTCTCCTGTGACCATGAGCGTACGCTCGATACCGAGATCGCTCAGCTGACGGAGAGCCTGGGCTGCTTCTTCGCGCACTTGGTCGCGCATGACGATGGCTCCGGCGAAGCAGCCATCGACCGAGACGTAGATCGCGAGTTCCCCAGGAGCAAGGTCTGCCAGCACGAGGTCGGGCGCAGTGTTGCGCACCCAGGAGGGCTTGCCGACACGAACTGTCACTGCCTCAGGTGCGTCAGGAGCACGGAACACAGCCGCGACTCCGTTTGTCGCGATCTCCTCGGCATGTTCGGCTTCGACGAGCGACAAGCCGTGCTGTTTCGCGGCTTGCACGACGGAGTCCGCAAGCACGTGGGAAGAGTACACCTCCGCTGAGGCTGCGAAACGCAGCAGTTCATCTTCGCTGGTGCTGGCGGCTGGCAGGATGCGTTCAAGTGCCGGTTTGCCGGTGGTGATGGTGCCGGTCTTATCGAAAGCCGCCGAGCGGGCTCGTGAAAGCTGTTCAAGGGTGCCACCGCCCTTGACGATCAGACCGAACCTCGCGGCACGGCTCATGCCACCGAGAAACGCGACCGGCGCGGCGATCAGCAGCGGGCACGGTGTCGCCACCACCAGCACCTCGGCAAACCGGACAGCCTCTCCGCTGACCGCCCACGCGATCCCAGCGATCACGAGGGCGAACACCGTGAATGGCACCGCGTACCGATCCGCGAGCCGCACGACTTTGGCTTTGCTGCCGGCGGCTTGTTCGACGAGCCGAACAATCTGCTGATACTCGCTCTCGACGGCCGGAGCCGCGGCCCGCATGGTGACTGCGGCTTGTCCATTCACCGCACCGCTCGACACTTTCTCTCCCGCGTCACGCTCAACGGGCAGGCTTTCACCGGTCAATGACGACTCATCGAACACGGCGTGCTCGGAGACGAGGATCGAGTCCACAGGCACGAGTGCACCCGGCCGCACCAGCAACAGATCACCCACCTCGACTTCTTCGACCGGTATGTCCTCGGTCGTGACCTCGGCAGTGTGCTCGTGCGTGCCCGTGCCGACTGCGCTCGGGGCGAGGATGCGCGTGGCCTGCTGGGGTGCCTTACGCAGCAGCGCGGTCAGTTCCCGCTTCGAACGGTTCTCAGCGTAATCTTCGAGGGCCGCCCCGCCGGTGAGCATCAGCACCACCACGAGCGCCGCCCACGGCTCCCCAACGAGCACTGC
>DYZF01000015.1 GCA_020741375.1 Tessaracoccus flavescens | reverse complement strand
CGACGGGAGTCTCGCCAGCCGGGCGGGACGTGACGAACAGGTAGAGATTGCGGTCGCGTTCGACGACGGCGAGATAGGAGTCGGCGAGCTCCCGGATCAGCTCGTGCGGCTCAAGCTTGGCGGCCTTCTGGAAGGGCAGCTTGCGCAAGATGAAATCGTGCACCGATTCGACGACGGCCTGGTACAGGCCGTTCTTGTCGCCGAAGTGGCGGTAGAGGACCGTCTTGGACGTCTTGGCATACGTGGCGATCTCGTCCATGCCGACGTTGGGCCCGAGCTCGCGGATGGCGCGCACGGCCTCCTCGATCAGCGTCTTGCGCCGCTCGAGATTGTGCTGTTCCCAGCGGGCAGCTCGGCCATCAGGCGCAAGCTCCGCTTCGACCACTCCGTCGTTCATGAAACTTACAGTACCGGATACTTCAAGTACCTGCTACCCTGAGTTTCAGATAATTCTTCCGAGAGGATCAATGATGACTTCACGCACCGCGGTCGTGGTCGGCGGAAACCGCACCCCGTTCGTCAAGGCCGGAGGCAAGTACGCCTCCGCCTCCGCCCAAGACCTTCTGACCGCCGCCCTCGACGGCCTCGTCGCCCGCTTCGGCCTCGCCGGCCAGCAGGTTGGCGAAGTGGTGGCCGGCGCCGTCCTCAAGCACACGCGCGACTTCAACCTCACCCGCGAAGCCGTCCTCGGCTCCGCGCTGTCGCCGCTCACCCCCGCCTGTGATCTGCAGCAGGCCTGCGGCACCGGCCTCGAGGCCGTCGTCTACGCCAGCAACAAGATCCGCCTCGGCCAGGCCGACGTCGCGATCGCCGGCGGCGTCGATTCCGCCTCCGACGCGCCCATCGTCGTCACCGAAGGCCTCCGTAAGGCGATGCTCAAGCTGAGCCGTGCCCGCTCCGTCCAGCAGAAGCTGGCCGCCATCACGTCGCTGCGCCCGGCAGACCTCGTCCCGGTGCCGCCCGCCGTCGTCGAGCCCCGCACCGGCCTCAGCATGGGCGAATCCCAGGCCATCACCACCAACGAGTGGGGCGTCACCCGCGAGGAGCAGGACGAACTGGCCTACCTGTCGCACCAGAACCTCGCCAAGGCCTGGAACGAAGGCTTCTTCGACGATCTGGTCACCCCCTACATGAAGGTGTCCAAGGACGGCATCCTCCGCCCCGAAACCACGATGGAAGCGCTCGGCAAGCTGCGCACCGTCTTCGGCAAGGACAACCCGACCATGACCGCGGGCAACTCCACCGCCCTGACCGACGGCGCCGCCCTCGTGCTGCTCGCCGAGCAGGCCGAGGCGGAGAAGCGCGGCTGGCCCGTGCTCGCCAAGGTGGTTGACGCGCAGGTCGCGGCTTCCGACTACGTCACCGGCAACGGCGACCTCCTGCTGGCCCCCGCCGCCGCCATCCCCGTGCTGCTGGAGCGCAACGGCCTCACGCTGCAGGATTTCGACTTCTACGAGTTCCACGAGGCCTTCGCCTCCACCGTCCTCGCCACGCTGAAGTCGCTGGAGCAGGCCGGCCATGGCACCGTCGACCGCTCGAAGGTCAACGTCAAGGGCTCCTCGCTGGCCGCTGGCCACCCGTTCGCCGCGACCGGCGGCCGCATCGTCGCTTCGCTGGCCAAGATGCTGGCGGAGAAGGGCCCGGGTTCCCGCGGTCTGATCTCGATCTGCGCCGCTGGCGGCCAGGGCATCGTCGCAATTCTGGAGGCATGAGCATGAGCATTCTCGAAACCATCTACGGCACCCCGCCCGGCAAGTTCCTCGCCAAGAAGGCGGGCCTGTCGGATCCGCCAAAGCTGCGTCGCGGTCGTGTGCTGCCCACCGGCACCATCGTGCTGGGTGAACTCGACGGCGCCGGCCTCGGCCGCCAGACGCTTGATCTGCTGGGCATCGGCAGCATCGAACCGCTGCTCGACGTCCCGGACGCGCGCACCAAGGACGAGAAGGGCCGCGACGTCCCGCCGCGCTACCAGACCCGACCCGGCGCGCTGATCATCGACGCCACCGGCGTGCGTGAGATCACGCAGCTCGAGGGCATGCGCCAGATGCTGCGCCCGGTGATGAAGGGGCTCGAGAACTCGGGACGCATCATCATCCTCGCCACCGACGCGTCCGCCGTCGAAGGCCCCGAAGCCAAGGCGGTGGCGCAGGGCATCGACGGCATCAACCGCACCGTCGGCAAGGAACTGCGCGGCGGCTCCACGGCCAACCTCGTGTTCGTCAAGGAAGGCACCACCGCCGCCGATCTGGCGTCCACGCTGTCGTTCCTGCTCGAAGGCCGCTCGGCGTTCGTCTCCGGCCAGACCTGGCGCGTGGGCCCGTCGAAGGATCCGCAGGAGCTGACGGATCGTCCGTTCGAGGGCCGCATCGTCGTCGTCACCGGCGCCGCCCGCGGCATCGGCGCGGCGATCGCCCGCACCTTCGCACGCGACGGCGCCACCGTCGTCGCCGTCGACATCCCGGCAGCCGGCGACGCGCTGGCCAAGGTGGCCAACGAGATCGGCGGCTCCGCGCTGCAGCTCGACATCACGGCAGCCGACGCGGGGCTTCGCATGGCATCGCATGTCGCGCGAGTGCACGGCGGCGACAAGGAGATCTACGCCGTCGTCCACAACGCCGGCATCACCCGAGACAAGATGCTCGCCAACATGGACGAGGGCCGCTGGGCCTCCGTCCTCGACGTCAACCTCGCCGCCGAAATGCGGATCAACGAGTTCCTGCTCAACAACGACGTCGACGGCGGCCTCGCCAAGAACGCGCGGATCACGGGCGTCGCGTCCACCTCCGGCGTCGCGGGCAACAAGGGCCAGACCAACTACGCCGCCTCCAAGGCCGGCGTCATGGGCTACGTCTGGGCGATGAAGGACGAGCTGGCTGACCGCCCGATCACGATCAACGCGGTCGCGCCCGGCTTCATCGAAACCGAGATGACCGGCGCCATCCCGTTCGTGCAGCGCGAAATCTTCCGCCGCACCAACTCGCTGTCGCAGGGTGGCAACCCGGTGGACGTCGCGGAAACGCTCGCCTACCTGTGCGGCCCGGCGTCCGGTGGCGTCGACGGCCAGGTGGTGCGCGTCTGCGGCCAGAACCTGATTGGTCAGTGACGTGGGTCGCGATGTGAAGGTGCTGCCCAAGCTGCCGACGGTGGATGGGCTGCTGGTGAAGGCGGTCGCGGGCATGCTGAAGCGGCCCGGCGTCGTCAAGGCCTTGCCCAACCGGACCTTGATGGTGATGAACCACAAGACCGACGTCGCGGCGCTGGCCGCCTACAACCAAGTGACCGGGTTCTCGCTGCGTGACGAGATGCCGGCGACGTGGCTGCACGTGCTGACGTTCCCGCTGCAGACGACGCTCATGGCGAGCGACGACTTCCCGTTCTCGCTGGCCGGCCTCGTGCACGTGACGAACGAGATGACGCTGCACCGCCCGGTCAAGGTGGGGGAGGATCTGCGGATCACGGTCCGTACCGACAACCTCGCGGCGCACGCCAAGGGCGCGGTGTTCGACATGGTCGGCGAAATCCACGTGGGCGACGAGCTCGTGTGGCGCGGTGTGTCGAACTACCTCGCGTCCGGGGCCAAGGTTGAAGGT
>DYZF01000014.1 GCA_020741375.1 Tessaracoccus flavescens | reverse complement strand
CCCTCCATCATCCAGTTGAAGTCTTCGTCAGGATCGTTGAAGAAGAGGAAGAGGTCGCAGCCGGCCTCGATGGCGGTGGGGAGGATCTCGGAGCGCTTCATGGCGCCGGTGAGGCCAACCATGTGCGACGCGTCGGTCACGACGACGCCGTTGAAGCCCAGCTGCTCGCGCAGGAGGTTGGTGTTGATTTCCTTCGACAGGGTGGCCGGCAGGATGTCGGCGTCGGTCATGTCGGGGTTGAAGTGCTTCTGGTAGCTCGGGAGGGCAATGTGGCCGGTCATCAGCGACGGCAGGCCCGCGTCGATCAGACCCTTGTAGAGCTTGCCGAAAGTGGCGTCCCACTCCTCGGTGGAGAGCCAGTTGGGGGCATGGGAGAGGTGCTGGTCGCGCTCGTCGATGCCGTCGCCGGGCCAGTGCTTGGCGGCCGGGGCGATGCCAGATTCCTGGATGCCCTTCATGTAGGCGAGGCTCATTTCGAGGACGAGGTCGGTGTCGCCGCCCCAGGCGCGGCGCGACACGATGGGGTTGCGCCAGTTCTTGAAGATGTCGACGATCGGCGCGAAGGACCAGTTGCAGCCGATCGCGGCGGCCTCGATACCGGAGATGCGACCCATCTCGTACGCCCACTTGGCGTCATGCGTGTTGCCGATCTTGGCTTCGTAGCCGACGTAGGTGCCGTCGGTGCAGGCGCCGTTGCCGCCGGCCTCGGTGTTGGCGGCGATGAGCATGGGGATCTTGGACTTGGTCTGGAGGATGTAGTTCTGCTCCCAGACTTCCTCAGCCTTCGAGGGCTGATAGCGGACGGCGCCGATGTGATAGGTGTCGAGGACGCTGGTGAGGTACTCCTCGGTGCGGGAGGCACCCATGTTGACGAAGAGCTGGCCGATCTTCTCCTCGTCGGTCATGTTCTGGGTGGTGGTTTCTACCCACTTCACGCCTTCGTCGTCGAGGTTAAAGGGGGCCGCTTTCAGATCAACCATTGCTACACGCTCCTGCTTCGTTGCTGTGATCCAACTGAATCAAAATGGTTGCGGGAAACAAGCAAGTTGCCGCTTGTTGCCAACTCTGTTGCCCGACGGCGGGGTAGGCCGGGTGACCGGTCTCGGCTTCGGAAGCACGCCTTCCAGAACAATTCGGAGCCCCCGGAAAAATACGGCAACTTCCCCACCCTTGTTGCCGATGGCGCGACCATAGAACACGTATGCCGCCACCGACGGCGACGACCACCAACGACCATCCCGAGCGAAGGACACCAACATGGAACTCAGGCAAGACGCACAGTGGGCACTCGTTGTCCCCACGTCCATGGGCGTGCGCCTCACCCCCGACAACCGGCAGCCCGTCCACACGTCGAAGCACTTCACGATGCACGCGACGTCGGCCGAAACCAACGTGGCCTCCGTCTCCTCCCACCTTGGGCTCCGCACCAAGGTGCTGACCAGCTTCGTCGCCGGCTCCCCCGTCGCCCAGCTGATCAAGGCAGATCTCCGCGCCCGCGGCATGGAGTTCGAAGGCCCCGAGGTGCCACAGGGCGACGCTTGGGGTTACCGGCACCAGTTCAACATCGCCGACAGCGGCTTCGGCGGTCGCGCGCCTCGCGTGTGGAATGACCGTGCGGGCGAGGTCGGGCTCACGCTCGACGTCAATGACTTCGACCTCGAGAAGCTCTTCGTCGACGAGGGCGTCAAGATTCTTCACCTGTCGGGTCTGATCGCGGCGCTGTCGCCGGAGACGTCCAAGTTCTGCGTCGAACTCGCGCACAAGGCCAAGGACAACGGCACCGCCATCTCCTTCGATCTCAACTACCGCGCCTCCTTCTGGAAGGGCCGCGAGGACGAGCTGCGCGCCGCGTTCACCGAGATCGCACAGCTGTGCGACGTGCTGTACGGCAACGAGGAAGACTTCCAGCTGTGCCTCGGCATCCAGGGCCCGGAGGCAGGTGGCGAGGACATCGCCGCTGAGATCGAGGGCTTCAAGCAGATGATCGGCCGCATCTCCGAGGCCTACCCCGAGGCGAAGTACATCGGTACCTCGCTGCGCGAGGTAGTCTCGGCGAACCACCACCGCTGGGGCATCCTGCTCTGGGGCGACGGCGATTTCCACTACGGCGAACTTCGCGACATCGACGTCCTCGACCGCATCGGCGGCGGCGACGGCTCCGTCGGCGGCGTGCTGTACGGCATCCTCAAGGGTTGGGACGCTGAGAAGTGCATGCAGTTCGGCTGGGCCACCGGCGCCTTGGCCGCAACTTCGGTCAACGACTACGGCGCCCCGGCCGACGAGGCCCAGGTGTGGTCGATCTGGGAGGGCAACGCCCGCGTCCAGCGCTGATTCTTGAGAGCGAGGGAGCCCTGGGCAACGTGCCAAGGCTCCCTCGCTGCATTATCAGTAGCTATTTGGCACGAACCGGCCATATATCTCCGATTCGTGCCGAATAGCTACGCCTTGTGCGTCACCGGTGAAGCCGACGCTGTAGAGCGCGATTCAGGCTGACTTGCGTAGATGCCCACGTGTGCCAGATCTGGGGATATGAGAGCCGGATCCGCTCCAAGCCAAGATCCATCGCGGCGAGATCACGGCTGCGGTCGATCACCTGCCGATCAGGCCCATGGAACTCGCGTGAGTCGCACTCAATGATGAGACGATCCCCGACCAGTATGTCGACGCGTCCGATCCCCGCGATGTATGCCTGCGGAATAACAGGCACACGCCTCCGCTGAAAGAAGAGACGGACACGCGTCTCGCTGCCGGACTCCGCCACGTCGAAAAGGCTCATGGCTCTAGCCGCCTTGAGTGGCAAGGCTGATATCAGCGACCGCGCGTCGGCATCCGTCACCTGCCCAAGATTGACCGCAGATTCCAGAACGATGAGGGCGCTCTCGGCGTCATGGCGTCGGGCAACCTGATCCAGGCAGTCCCATAGTGGCCAGACGATCCCGCGGGGGAACCTCTCATGCGTGCTCGAGTGCAGCACCAATCCCTTCGCTGGACGGACTCCCCTGTTTTCTGGATACACCGCGTGCACTTGACCGTGCCTCGGCGTCCAGAGCCCGTAGAGATCACAACCGGTCAGGCAACCGACTCGTGCCCCCGCCTTGAGCGCGCTAACGACCCCCGGATGCGCCTCCGTGGTCGCGTACCAGCCTCGAGCCACGCGCATGAGCACGCCGCGCGCCAGCGCGTGCTCAATCGCCGTGCGGCTCATCCCGAGCTCGCGCAGTTCCTGATAAGACAGCACCCCGGTGTTCATACATTCACATTCGCCAAATGAACGCGCCATTTTTCACGCCAGGTGCAACCTGTGGAAAACCGCAACCCTGCACAAGGCGTAGCTATTCGGCACGGATCGGAGATATGTATCCGATAGATGCCGAATAGCTACGACTTATGCACGGGAGTACTCTCGCGGTCGTGAGTTCAGGGTTCCTCGGCAAGCTGCGCGGCATCTTCGCCGACACGCGACCCCTGCGCACCTCACCAGACTTCCGGCGACTCTGGATCGCCAACATCGTCACCGTCATCGGCGCC
>DYZF01000013.1 GCA_020741375.1 Tessaracoccus flavescens | reverse complement strand
CCTTGTTGGGGCGACGGGTCCGGCCTTCCGGCTGGCCCCACGGGCTGACCGGGTGACGACCACCCGAGGTCTTGCCCTCGCCACCGCCATGGGGGTGGTCGATCGGGTTCATGACCACACCGCGGGCGGTGGGGCGCTTGCCCTTCCACCGCATGCGACCGGCCTTGCCCCAGCTGATGTTCGACTGCTCGGCGTTGCCCACCTCGCCGACGGTCGCGCGGCAGCGCGCGTCGACGTTGCGGATCTCGCCGGACGGCATGCGCAGCTGCGCGTACGGGCCGTCCTTCGCGACGAGCTGCACGGACGCGCCGGCGGAGCGGGCGATCTTGGCGCCGCCCTCCGGACGCAGCTCCACCGCGTGCACCACGGTGCCCACGGGGATGTTGCGCAGCTGCAGGCTGTTGCCCGGCTTGATGTCCGCGTCCGGACCCGCCTCCACCACGTCACCCTGCTTCAGCTTGTTGGGCGCGATGATGTAGCGCTTCGTGCCGTCCACGTAGTGGAGCAGCGCGATGCGGGCCGTGCGGTTCGGGTCGTACTCGATGTGCGCGACGCGCGCCTCGACGCCGTCCTTGTCATGGCGACGGAAGTCGATGACGCGGTACTGGCGCTTGTGACCGCCGCCCTGGTGGCGGGTGGTCACACGACCGTTGCTGTTGCGTCCGGCTTTTTTCGGGAGGGGACGGAGAAGCGACTTCTCCGGCGTCGACCGGGTCACTTCGACGAAGTCGGCGACGGAGCTGCCACGGCGGCCCGGCGTCGTCGGCTTGTGCTTACGGATTCCCATTGTCTTCTAATCCTTGTCTGTCAGCCGGCGCTCAGAGCGCGCCGCCGAAGATGTCGATGTCGCCGTCCTTGAGGCTGACGATCGCACGCTTCGTGTCGTTGCGCTTGCCCAGGCCGAAACGCGTCCGGCGGACCTTGCCCTGTCGGTTCAGCGTGTTCACACGAGCGACCTTGACGCCGAAGATCGCCTCGATGGCGTACTTGATCTCCGACTTGTTCGACCGCGGGTCGACGAGGAAGGTGTACTTCCCCTCGTCCATCAGTGCGTAGGTCTTCTCGGACACGACCGGCGCGATGATGATGTCGCGCGGATCCTTGATGGTCACGGAGCTCACTGTGCGTCCTCCTCAGAGCTCGCCGCTGCGGCCGTGCCGGCCGTGCGCGCGAGGAAGGCGTCGAGTGCGGCCTGCGTGAACACCACGTCGTCGGACATCAGCACGTCGTACGTGTTGAGCTGATCGGCCGGGAGGACGTGGACGCGCGGCAGGTTGCGCACGCTCAGGTAGGTGAGGTCATCGCCGCGCTCGACGACGACCAGCAGGTTCTTGCGCTCCGAGATCTTCTGAAGCGCTGCGCGCGCGGCCTTCGTGGACGGCGTCTCGCCCGTCACCAGAGCGGTGACGACGTGGACGCGACCCAGGCGTGCCCGGTCGGAAAGCGCACCGCGCAGAGCGGCCGCCTTCATCTTCTTGGGCGTGCGCTGCGAGTAGTCGCGCGGCACGGGGCCGTGCACGATGCCGCCGCCCGCGTACTGCGGTGCGCGGATCGAGCCCTGGCGTGCGTTGCCGGTGCCCTTCTGGCGGTACGGCTTGCGGCCACCGCCGGCGACCTCGGCCCGCGTCTTCGCCTTGTGGGTGCCCTGACGAGCGGCAGCCAGCTGGGCGATGACGACCTGGTGGATCAGCGGGACGTTCGTGGGGACGGCGAACACGGAACCGGGGAGCTCCGTCGTGCCGGCCTTCGCGCCGTCCGCGTCGATGACGTCGATGGTCAACGTGTCAGTCATCTCTTATGCCTCCTTCGCGGCGGAGCGGACCAGGACGACTCCACCCTTGGGGCCGGGGACGGCGCCCTTGATGAGCAGCAGTCCGGCCTCGGCGTCGACGGAGTGGATGGTGAGGTTCTGCGTGGTGTGCTTGACGGCACCCATGCGACCGGCCATCCGCATGCCCTTGAACACGCGACCCGGGGTCGCGGCCCCGCCGATCGAGCCCGGCTTGCGGTGGTTGCGGTGCTGACCGTGGGACGCGCCGACGCCTGCGAAGTTGTGGCGCTTCATGACACCGGCGGTGCCCTTGCCCTTGGTGGTCGCGGTGACGTCGATCTTCGCGCCGGCCTCGAACACCTCAGCGGTGATCTCCTGGCCCAGCTGGTAATCGGCCGCGTCTGCGGTGCGGAGCTCGACCAGGTGGCGGCGCGGCGCGACGCCGGCCTTCTCGAAGTGACCCGCGTCCGGCTTGTTCACCTTGCGCGGATCGATCTCGCCGAAGCCGATCTGGACGGCCGTGTAGCCGTCCACGTCCTCGCTGCGGACCTGGGTGACGACGTTGGGCGCAGCCTGCACGACGGTGACCGGGACGAAGTTGTTGTTCTCGTCCCACACCTGGGTCATGCCCAGCTTGGTGCCCATGATGCCCTTGACGGCGCGCGTCGTGGGGAGAGCCTTGGAGCGTGTGTTGGCCATGGTCCTCCCCCTCAGAGCTTGATCTCGATGTTGACGTCGTCGGCCAGGTCGAGACGCATGAGCGAGTCGACGGCCTTGGGCGTCGGGTCCACGATGTCGATGAGGCGCTTGTGGGTGCGCATCTCGAAGTGCTCGCGGCTGTCCTTGTACTTGTGCGGCGAACGGATGACGCAGTAGACGTTCTTCTCCGTGGGCAGCGGCACCGGGCCGACGACCGTGGCGCCCGCGCGGGTCACCGTGTCGACGATCTTCCGGGCCGAGGAGTCGATGACCGAGTGGTCGTACGACTTAAGTCGGATGCGGATCTTCTGTCC
>DYZF01000012.1 GCA_020741375.1 Tessaracoccus flavescens | reverse complement strand
CCTTGACGACCTTCTTAGCGATGTCCATCAGGTCGGGGCCGAGCAGCGGGTTGCACTCGACGATGTAGTTGATCTTGCCGTCGACGAGGGCCTGCATGCCGTCCTTGACCGCGTCGATGGTGATGATCTTGATGTCCTCACCCGGCTTCTTGCCAGCGGCTTCGATGGCCTCGATGGCGCCCAGACCCATGTCGTCGTTGTGAGCGTAGACGATGTCGATCTTGTCGTGAGCCTGAAGGAAGCCCTCCATGACCGTCTTGCCTTCGGCGCGCGTGAAGTTGCCGGTCTGCGACGCGATGATCTCCAGGTCGGTGCCCGCGATGGCGTCGGCGAAGCCCTTCTTACGGTCGTTGGCGGGAGCGGAACCCGTGGTGCCCTGCAGCTCCACGATCTTCATGCCCTTGCCGTCGAACTGCTCCTTGGCCCAGGCACCGGCCATCTCGCCTTCCTTGACGAAGTCGGAGCCGATGAACGAGACGTAGAGCGACTCGTCCTGGCTGTCGACTGCCCGGTCGGTGAGGATGACGGGAATCTTGGCATCCTTGGCCTCCTGAAGGACGGCGTCCCAGCCCGTCTCCACCACTGGGGAGAAGGCCAGCACGTCGACGCCCTGGGAGATGTAGGTGCGCAGGGCCTGGATCTGGTTCTCTTGCTTCTGCTGCGCGTCGGAGAACTTGAGGTCGAAGCCGTTCTCCTTGGTGAGGGTCTCCTTGATGGACTTCGTATTGGCCGCACGCCAACCGGACTCCGCGCCCACCTGGGAGAAGCCCAGCACGATGACGTCGTCGCCGCCTCCGCCTGCAGTGTTATCGGTGGTGCCAGGGGCAGCTGCGTCGTTGCCGCACGCCGTGAGCGGCAGGATGACGGCCGACGCGGCGAGGGCGCCGAGAAGAGTTCTGCGGTTGAGATGTTGCATCTGAGCTCCTTAACGCTCTTGACGGGCTTCTTCGCCCGGATGTGAACGGTCACATCACGGGGCCAATTCTGTTGCATGGCCCCATGAACGTCAAGGAGAATCTCGCTTTGTTTGCCGAATCGTTGTGATTGACCCTGGTAACAATGGGTGCATGACCTCCGAACTCCCCATCGCAGCGGCAGTTGAGAAGGCACGACGCTGGGCCGAGGGCTGCACTGCCTATGCCGAGCCAGCGTCAGCACGACTCCTCGCGGGCGTCCTGAAGCATCCAGAGGGGCTTCGCTTCACGCTTGATTTCGTCGACGGCGTGCTCCGCCCCGAGGACCGATCGGTCTCCGCGTCGGCGCTGGGCGACCTCGCCTGCAGGAAGGCACCCTTCCTGCCACTGCCGCTGCGCTCCGGCATGAAGGCGGCCGCCGTCGCTCCCCGCGTCGCCTTGCCCGCCGCCCGCCGCGCCTTCTCGGTGCTCGTCGGCGATCTGGTGGTCGACGTCGGCCGCACCCTAGGCCCCACCCTGCGCCGCCTGCAGCGCCACGGAGCCAGCCTCAACGTCAACCTCTTGGGCGAGGCCGTCCTCGGCAACGAGCACGCCGCGCAGCGCCTCACCCGCACCATGGACCTGCTGAACCAGAGCGAGGTGGACTATGTGTCCATCAAGGTGTCGGCCGTCTTGGGCCAGCACGCGCCGTGGGGCCACGCGGCCGCCGTCGACGAGGCGGTTGAGCGCCTGCGCCCGCTGATGCGTCACGCCGCCTCGCTGGACAAGTTCGTCAACCTCGACATGGAGGAGTACCGCGACCTCCATCTGACCCTCGACGTGTTCAAGCGGCTCCTGATGGAGCCCGAGCTGCTGCGCCTCCGTGCCGGGATCGCCGTGCAGACGTACCTCAGCGAATCACTGCTCGTGCTGCAGGAGCTGGACCGGTTCGCCGAGGAGCGCACGTCCGCCGGCGGCGCGCCGATCAAGGTGCGCCTCGTAAAGGGCGCCAACCTGGCGATGGAGCGCGTGCAGGCGCAGCTGCGCGGCTGGGACAACCCGGTGCTGGGCACCAAGGCCGAGACCGACGCCAGCTTCCTGCGCGCCCTCGATTTCTGCCTGTCGCCCGAGCGAGCGCCGCGCCTGCTCGTGGGCGCAGCCTCGCACAACATCTACTCTCTGGCCGCCGCCGTCGAGATGGCTCGCGAGCGCGGCGTACAACAACAGCTCGATTTCGAGATGCTCTCCGGCATGGCGGTGCCGCTGCAGAAGGTGCTGCTGAAGGAGGGTCATCGCCTGCGCCTCTACGTGCCCGTGGTGCCGCGCAAGGAGTTCGACGCCGCGATCGCCTACCTGGTTCGCCGGCTCGAGGAGAACGCGGCTCCGGAGAACTTCATGTCCGGCGCCGCCTCCCTCGGCAAGGACCGCGACTTCCTCGATCGTGAGGAGGATCGGTTCCGCACGGCCGCCGGGTTCCTGCCGCTGCCGTCGCCGTCGGACTGGGCCATCCAGTCGCGCCCCGACGGCACCGTCGGCTTCGTGAATGCGCCCGACAGCAACCCGGCGCTGCTCGAGAACCAACACTGGGCTCAGGGTCTGCGCGATCTGCTCCCCTCCCCCGAACTCGGCGCCGACGGCGTCGAAGCAGCCACCATCACCGACGAGGACGTGCTCGACGACGCCATCGCCCGGGGCCGCGACGCAGGTCGCCGCTGGGCCGCGACCCCGGCCGGTGACCGGGCAGAGGCGCTTCTGCGTCTGGGTTCAGTCCTCGAGGAGGAGCGCGGCCGGCTGATCGTCGCCGCGATGGATGAAGTGGGCAAGCTCTTCGATCAGGCAGACGTCGAGGTGTCAGAGGCCTGCGATTTCGCCCGCTACTACGCCGAACGATCCACCGATTCCATCCCCGGAGCCACCCCGGTGGCGCCCGAGCTGACGGTGGTCGCGCCGCCGTGGAACTTCCCGATCGCCATCCCGCTCGGCGGCGTCGCCGCCGCGGTCGCGGCAGGCTCGGCTGTCATCCTCAAGCCCGCTCCCCCGGCGCGCCGGATCGCCGCCCTGCTCGCGCAGGCCTGCCACGCGGCCGGTATCCCGGACGACGTGGTGCAACTCGTCGTCGTCGACGACGGCCCCTTGGGCCAGCGCCTCATCACCGGTGGCGACCTCGTCATCCTCACCGGCGCCGCAGAAACCGCCGAGCTGTTCCGCAGTTGGCGCCCGGATCTGCCGCTGCTGGCGGAGACCTCGGGCAAGAACGCCATCGTCGTGACGCCCTCGGCCGACCTTGATCTGGCCGCAGCGGATCTCGTGGCCTCCGCCTTCGGGCACGCCGGCCAGAAGTGCTCGGCCGCATCGCTGGGCATCCTCGTCGGCACCGTGGCCACCTCCAAGCGATTCCGCGATCAAGTGGTCGACGCAGCCAGCTCCCTGCGCGTCGAGTGGCCGGCCGACCCGTTGGCCGAGATGGGCCCTCTGACCGAGCCCGCGGGCGAGAAGTTGCTGCGCGGGCTGACGCAGTTGGGCAAGGGCGAGTCGTGGCTGGTCAAGCCGCGACGGATCAGCGATCGGCTGTGGACCCCGGGCATCCGCACGGGCGTCCGCCCCGGCAGCGAATTCCACCAGGTGGAGTACTTCGGGCCCGTGTTGGGCCTCATGTCGGCGCCGTCGCTCGAGGAAGCCATCGCGTGGCAGAACGCCACGGCGTTCGGCCTCACCGCCGGGCTGCACTCACTGGACCCGGAGGAGATCCAGACGTGGCTGGACCGGGTCGAGGCCGGCAACGTCTATGTGAACCGCACCATCACGGGCGCCATCGTGCGCAGGCAGCCGTTCGGTGGCTGGAAGCGCTCGGCTGTGGGCCCCAGCACGAAGGCCGGCGGACCCAACTACCTGTTGTCGCTGCGCTCGTGGGAACCCACCGCCCCTCCCGGCGACGGCGAGCTGACGCTGCCGGCGCTGGCCCAGCTGCTGCGGCTCGCCGAGCGCGCGCTGCCATCGTCGGCGGTGACGGAGCTGCGCGGCTGGATGCTGTCGGATGAGGCTGCGGCCCGCTCCGAGTTCAGGGCCGCGCATGACCCCTCGGCGCTCAGTGCCGAGACGAACGTGTTGCGCTACCGCCCGTGCGACGTGACGGTGCGCGTCGAGGAGGCCACCCCGCTCGAAGTGCTGCGCGAGGTGTCCGCCGCCGTCGCCGTGGGGGCGGTTCCATCGTTCTCGTTCCGCGACCTGCCGGGGGCCGGCGTGATCAGCACCCTGCGCGGCACCGGCATGGCCATCACCTCTCAGACGGACGCCGAGTTCGACGCCGCCGCCACCGGCCGCATCCGGCATCTGGGTGAGCGGGACCTGTTGGCCGCCGTCGGCCAATCCATCGATGCGACCGTCTATCCGGGCCCGTCCCTGCCGGGACGACTGGCGTGCCTGCCCTATGTGCGAGAGCAGGCCGTCTCCATCACGCGGCACCGCTTCGGGCATCCCGTGGCCTGGGAGATCTCCTTGTAGATGCCGGCGGGGCTTGTCGGCCAGAAATGCTTCAGGGCACCCCATGACGGGGTGCCCTGAAGTGTTAGCTGTGAGGTGCGAAGATCAACGACGCAGGCCGAGGCGGGCGATGAGCTCGCGGTAGTGCTCAATGTCGTTCTTGGCGACGTAGTTGAGCAGACGGCGGCGCTGGCCAACCATCAGCATGAGGCCACGACGGCTGTGGTGATCGCCCTTGTGCATCTTGAGGTGCTCGGTGAGGTGAGCGATGCGCTTGCTCAGCAGAGCGATCTGCACATCGGGCGAACCGGTGTCGCCCGGGGTGGTCGCGTACTCTTCGATGATCTTCTTCTTCTCGTCAGCGTCCATGTGTATGGGCTCCTTCCGGCTCGCTGCACGGCGCCCCAGTTGCGGATGCTGTCGGGGCTCTTATGGGACCGTGGCCGATCTAACGGCAACCTTGGAAGAGTACCACCCGAGACCTACCTCCCCGAAATCGTCGTACGCGGTAGGGTGGGGCCCATCGATACCCATCCCTCGAAGGAGCAGCCGTGACCGTCACCGTCCGCCGCGCCACCGACGCCGATCTCGCGGTTTTGCGCGAGCATCAGGCTCGTCCCGATCTCAACCTCGTCGATGCCCATTTCAAGGGTCAAGAGGACGGGTCGCTCATCTTCGCGGTGGCGTTCGACGGCGACGAACCCCTCGGCACCGCGGTGCTCGACACGGAGTCCGAACTCGCCCCTGAGCTGCGCAACATGTACGTCTACCCGTCGGCCCGCCGCCGCGGCGCAGGTCGCGCCCTCACCAGCTTCCTCGAGAACGAGGCGCGCGCACAGGGGCACACCGCCGTGTTCCTCGCCGTCGATCCTAACAACGAGAAGGCCGTGCCGCTGTACGTCTCGTTGGAGTACCACCCCACCGGCGAGCACATCTTCAACGAAGATCCCGAGGTGCCCCAGGTTGAGGACGATCAGCCCAGCCAGCACTACGCGGTCTACAAGAAGTCGTTGACGGCGCTCTAGTGGCCAGGCCACGGCTGCACGACGAAGCGCTAGCCGAAGAACTCCTGCAGCGAGCGGCCGCGATGATCGCGGCCGGCGGACCGGACAACCTGTCGGTCCGCAAGGTGTCGCAGGCCGCCGGCACGTCCACGTCGGCTGTGTATTCGCTCTACGGCAGCAAGGAATCGCTCCTCCAAGCGGTCTACGAGCGCGCCGCCCGGGGATTCGCCGCCTCTCAGGTGATCGAGTTCAGCGACGACGCCGCTCAAGATCTGCTCCAGCTGTCGATGAACTACCGCACATGGGCTTTGGAGAACCCTCACCTCTACCCCGTGATGTTCGACGGCCGCAGCGGGCTGCAGAACGCGGAGGCGGGGGCCTTGGGCCAGTCCACGATCCAGCCTCTGGTGGCGGTCGTGCAGAGGGCAATCGATGCCGGATTCCTGCGGCAGGCCGACGCCTTCCAGGTGGCGGTGGCGCTGCGGACCTCGGTGCACGGGTACGTGATGCTGGAACTCGCCGGCCTGCTGGGGCGCCATTTCGGCGGGCAGCTGGCGACGGATCCGGACGCCGCTTACTACAATTACACGCTGGTCGCTGTGGCGTATTGGGCCACCGACATCGAGCGCGTTCGCAGCCGGATCAAGTCCGGCGGCACCGCCTAGTTACGGCTCAGGATGGCGCGGGCGCGTTCGACGTCGGCGGCCATCTGCTCGATCAGAGCCTCCACGCCCTCGAAGCGCACCTGACCACGGAGTCTGGCGATGAAATCGACGGCCACCTCGACGCCGTAGAGCTCCAGATCATCACGGTCCAAGACGTAGCTCTCCACGCGGCGGTCGACGCCGTTGAAGGTGGGATTGGAGCCAACCGAGATCGCGGCCATCATCGGTTCAGCGACGGGGTCTTCCAAGTTGGTCAGCCAGCCCGCATACACGCCGTCGGCCGGCACGGCCATGTCCTCGGGGACCGTGAGGTTCGCCGTCGGGAAGCCCATCTCGCGGCCGCGCTGATCGCCCATCACGACGACGCCGCGGAATCGGAAGGGGCGCTGCAGGTGCTGCGCGGCGGTCTCGACGTCGCCCTGGGCGAGCAATGCACGAACCCCCGTGGAGCAGGCGACCTCGTCCTCCACCGTCTCCAGCTCGATCGCGGTCACCTCGAAGCGGCCCTCGCCGAGGCGCTTCAGCGTGGCGACGTCGCCGGCGGCCTTGTGCCCGAACCGGAAGTTCTCCCCCACCACCACGCGCGATGGTTCCAGAGGATCGATGAAGCGCTCCACGAACTCCTGGGGCGAGAGGTTCGCGATCTCCGGGGTGAAGCGGATGACGCGCACCGCGTGAGCGCCAGCTTCCTTGAGCAGTTCGATGCGGGTATGCAGGTCGCTCAGCAGTTTGGGTGCCTTGTCCGGGCGCAGCAGCGACACCGGGTGCGGCCAGAAGGTGAGGACGACGAGCGGGTGTCCGGGTTCGGCGGCCTGCCGCAGCACGCTGCGATGACCGATGTGTACCCCATCGAAGTTTCCGATGACGACGACCGCCACGAGGTGTCCCCTTCCGTCAGGCTTCCGCGCTGCAGTCTAGTGCGTGGTGGGAGGTGCTAGGAGCCGACCAGAACTGCCAGCGGCTTGGCGCCGTCGCCGTCGGGCTCGTAGAGGGCAAGGAGTTCGCCCGTGGGTGCGATGAGGCCGGTGGGTGTGGCCGGCACGGCTCTCTCGATGCGACGGCCGTAGCGAACGTCCGTGGCTTCGTCGTCGGTGAGGTCGACGACGGGGAAGCTCAATCTGGCTGCGTCTGCCAGTGCCATCAGTGGCGGCGCCGTCTCTGCCAGCGTCACGGCGTCGTCGATGCTGTAGCGACCGATGCGGGTGCGGCGGAGGCTGGTCAGGTGACCGCCGACGCCGAGGGCTGCGCCGAGGTCGCGGGCCAGGGCGCGGATGTAGGTGCCGGAGGAGCATTCCACGTCGACGTCGAGGTCGAGGCACTCCCCCACGACGCGGGAGTCGACGACGTCGAAACGCGACACCGTCACCGCACGTGGCTTGAGCTCCACCTCTTCGCCCGCCCGGGCCAGCGCGTACGCGCGCTTCCCATCGACCTTGATGGCGGAGTAGGTGCTGGGGATCTGTTCGAGGTCGCCCCTCAGCGGTGCGAGTGCCGCCTCGATCTGCTCGGGAGTGAGTGCACTGGCATTCGCCACCGGCGTCACGTCGCCGTCGGCGTCATCGGTGGAGGACGACTCCCCCAGCCGGATCGTGGCGAGGTAACGCTTGTCGTGGAGGGCGAGATGGCCCAGCAGTCTGGTGCCGCGGTTGACCCCCAGGATGAGGACGCCCGTTGCCATGGGGTCAAGCGTTCCCGCATGCCCGATCTTCCGCGTGCCCAGAAGGCGCCGCAGTTGACCGACCACCCGGTGGGAGGTGATCCCCGACGGTTTGTCGACGATCACCACCCCCGAGTCTGTGGTCACTGGTCGTCGTCCGCCAGATCCCGCGGCTTGCGGTACGGGTCGGACTCACCGGCGAAGGTCTTGCCGGCCGAAGCCGCGGCGGCAGCCGCGTCCTGGGCCTGGACCTGCGCCAGCAGATCCTCGATGTGGCGAGCCGACTCCGGAGTGGCGTCGAGGACGAACTCCAGGGTGGGGGTGAACTTCATCCCGAGCTGCTGGCCCACGGTGGAGCGCAGCATGCCCTTCGCCGATTCGAGGGCGGCGGCGGTGCCCGTGCGGGCTTCGTCGTCACCGAGCACCGTGTAGAAGGCGGTGGCCTCGCGGTTGTCGCCGCTCAGCCTCACCTCCGTGATCGTGACGAAGCCCAGACGCGGATCCTTGACCCGACGCTCGATCGTGGTGGCCAGAATGACCTTGATCTGATCCGCCAGCTTGGCGTTACGAGGTCCAACCATCAGGAACGCTCCTTCTCCACCATCTCGAAGGTCTCGATGATGTCGCCGATCTTGATGTCGTTGTAGTTCGCGAGCGTCATACCGCACTCGAAGCCCTCGCGGACCTCGGTGGCGTCATCCTTCTCGCGACGCAGCGACGCGATCGTGGAGGTGTGGACAACCACACCGTCGCGGATGAGACGGGCGCTGGCATTGCGACGGATGGAGCCGTCGATGACCATACAACCGGCGATGTTGCCGAACTTGGACGAACGGAACACCTCGCGGATCTCGGCCTGGCCACGAACCTCTTCGGCGTAGATCGGCTTGAGCATGCCCTTGAGCGCTGCTTCGATCTCGTCGATGGCGGAGTAGATGACCGAGTAGAAGCGGATGTCCACGTTTTCGCGGTCCGCCATCTGCGCCGCGTGCGGCGTGGGACGGACGTTGAAGCCGATGATGACGGCCTTCGACGCGGCGGCCAGCGAGACGTTGGTCTCGGTGATGGCACCGACGCCGCGGTCGATGACGCGCAGCGACACCTCGTCGCCGACCTCGATCTTCGACAGCGCGTCCTCGAGAGCCTCGACAGAGCCGGCCCCGTCGCCCTTGAGGATGAGGAGCAGTTCCTGCGCCTCGCCCTTCTCGAGCTGCTCGAAGAGCTGGTCGAGGGTCTTGCGACGGCTGGTCTTGGCCTGCTGAGCCGCACGCATGCGCGCCTCACGCTTGTCCGCGATCTGACGGGCCATGCGGTCGTCGTCGACAACGAGGAAGTTGTCGCCGGCGCCGGGGACCGACGTCAGACCGAGCACCTGAACCGGCATCGACGGCAGCGCCTCGTCCACGTTCTCGCCCTGATCGTTGATCAGCGCACGGACGCGGCCGTGGGCGGAGCCGGCGACGATCGAGTCGCCGATGCGCAGCGTGCCGCGGTGCACCAGAACGGTGGCCACGGGGCCGCGGCCCTTGTCGAGGTGCGCTTCGATCGCCACACCCTGTGCGGGCATGTCGGGGTTGGCGCGCAGATCGAGGGCGGCGTCGGCGGTCAGGACGATCGCCTCCAGCAGATCGTCCAGGCCCTGACGGGTGACGGCGGAGACGTCGACGAACTGCGTATCGCCGCCGTACTCCTCAGGCACCAGCCCGAACTCGGACAGCTGGCCGCGGACGCGGGTGGGGTCTGCGGTGTCCTTATCGATCTTGTTGACGGCGACCACGACGGGAACGTCGGCAGCCTTGGCGTGGTTGAGCGCCTCGATGGTCTGCGGCATCACACCGTCATCGGCGGCAACCACGAGCACCGCGATGTCGGTGGACTTGGCGCCACGGGCACGCATCGCCGTGAAGGCCTCGTGACCGGGGGTATCGATGAAGGTGATGGCGCGCTCGGCGTCGTCCACCTCGGTGACCACCTGGTAGGCACCGATGGCCTGGGTGATGCCACCGGCTTCCTTGCCCGCCACGTTGGCGTGACGCAGGGCGTCGAGAAGCTTCGTCTTACCGTGGTCGACGTGGCCCATGACGGTGACGACCGGAGGACGGGCCTCAAGGTCGCCCTCATCGCCGATGTCTTCGCCGAACTCGAGATCGAAGCTCTCCAAGAGCTCGCGATCCTCGTCCTCGGGCGAGACGACCTCGATGTTGTAATCGAGCTCGGCACCGAGCACCTCAAGGGTGTCGTCAGCGACGGACTGCGTGGCGGTCACCATCTCACCGAGGTGGAACAGCACCTGCACCAGCGACGCGGGCTCAACGCCGATCTTCTCGGCGAGATCCGTCAGCGAAGCGCCACGACGGAGACGAACCGTCTGGCCGTCGCCCTTGCGGACGCGCACACCGCCGATCGACGGTGCCTCCATCTCGTCAAACTCTTGCCTGCGCTGCTTCTTCGACTTGCGTCCGCGCTTACCGGCCGCGCCACCGCGACCGAAGGCACCCTGCGTGCCGCCACCGCGACCGCGGCCACCGCCGCGACCACCAGCGGGGCCACCGCCCATACCGCCACCCATCGGCGGACCGCCGGCACCCGGACGACCGGGGCCACCACCGCCGGGACGGCCACGGCCACCGGCACCGCCACCGGGACGACCCGGGCGAGCACCGATCTGCGTGTTGGCCGTCTTGGGCATCATCGCGGGGTTGGGGCGAGGCATGCCGGGCAAGCCACCGGTGCCACCGGGGCGAGGCATGCCTGCGGGAGCGCCGGGGCGCGCGCCGGCGCCGTCGCGGCGCTGCTGCGGAGCGTCGGGACGCTGCGGGCGACGCTGCTGCGTGCCCATGCCCTGCGCCGGAGCGAAGGGGTTGTTGCCGGGGCGCGGTGCGCCGGGCTTACGAGGACCGGGCGTGGCTCCCCCACCGGGGCGAGGGCCAGGCGCGCCGGGCCGCGGGGCCGGAGCTCCGGGGCGGGGTGCAGCTGCACCCGGGCGAGGCGCAGGAGCGCCACCCGGTGCGGGGCGGGCAGCCGGTGCGGCCGGCCGAGCCTCGGGCGCCTTCGGGGCAGCCGGGGCGGGCTTGGCAGCAGGCTTGGGTGCCGGCGCGGCCGGGCGAGGCGCCGCGGGACGCGGTGCGGCCGGCGCGGCGGGCTCCGCCGGATCCGGTGCGCCGGGGGTTGCTGCCGGGCCCCCCTGCGCAGGAGCAGCCGGCTTGGGGGCCGGAGCAGGAGCAGCCGGCGCGGCCGGCTTCTTCTCCGGTGCGGGTTCTTCAGTCTTGGATGCGAACGATTCGCGGATGCGCCGCACAACTGGCGCTTCTAGCGTTGACGACGGGCCACGGACGTATTCTCCGTTTTCGCCCAGCCAGGCCAACAGTTCTTTACTTGTGCTCCCGATTTCCTTGGCGATCTCGTGGACGCGAGGCTTTGCCACTACTCTCCTTCAGCAGCCCGACCTCCAAGGGTGCGAGCTCTAGTTGTGTTTGGTCATCGTTGGGTACTCATCGAGTGGTCATGAGCGTCTAGCCCACCTTCTGGTTGGCGCCCGATTGGGCGAGGAACGATGTGCCCACACGAAGTGGGCCGAAGATCATCATATCGTGACTGACTCGCGTGAGCCACCTGAGCGCGTCAGCCGCGCGTCAGTGTGTCGGTGCCGACGCCCGCGCCGAAGGCCCGCCGGAACGCGTGGCGTTGAACCGCGAGTGGCAGGCAGTCGCGATGGACGTAGGCACCACGGCCGGGCAGGCGCGGTGACGTGCCCTCCACCGCCTCGTCGCCGACACGCACAACGCGCATCATGGACGGCTGGTCATCGCGCTGGCGGCAGCCGATGCAGGTGCGTTGCGGAATCACCCAGTCATCGTACGGGAACTCCCAGCATGCCCATACGGCGGCCACAGCCTCTCAACAGGTTGCAGCCCAAGAATTCTTGGTATCGGGCACGGGTCCGATGGATGGAAGGAGAAGCCATGAACAAGGCACTCACCGGAATCTCGGCAGCAGCACTCGCCGCCGGGCTGGGTCTAGGGATCGGGCAACTCGCCAGCGCCGACGATCCAACACCGACGCCGTCGCCGACGGCCACCGCATCCGCACAGGTCACCGACCCTGCGAACAACTCGCCCAAGCGCAACGACGACTGGGGGCCCCGTCACGACAACCGCGGCGTGGGGACGAACCTCGCCGACCTCGCCGAGAAGCTGGGCGTCGACACCGATGACCTGGCGAAGGCCATGGACGACGCGATGGAGACGGTGCGCGACGGCATGGAACGTCCGAATACGCCGCAGGACGACGAGACCCGGGCAGAGCACCAAGCAGCCGTGGCGAAGGCTGTCGCTGACGAACTCGGACTGGAGGAGAACACCGTCCTTGCGGCCATGCAGGAACTGGAATCTGAGCGCCAAGCAACCCGCGCGGCCGCTGAGAAGGCGGTACTCGACCAAGCGGTCGACGACGGCACGCTGACTCAGGCCGAAGCCGACGCCGTCCAGAAGGCCGCAGATGAGGGCATCGTGACCGTCCGCGGACAAGGGATGGGCGGCGGCCACGGGTTCGGCAACGGACGGGGTCGATAACCCGACGCGGGAAACCCGCACGTAGACAGCCACAGTGAACGGCCCGGCACCCCTAGCGGGTGCCGGGCCGAGTCGTTCACTGCTGCTCGGCGAAGACTTTCGAGCGGCGCTCTGCGTCGACGTACCACTCGAGCGTCGAATCGACGCGCTCGTTGATCCACTCGTCGGCGACCTCGGTGGCCAGATCGTTGCGCTCGTACGGATCCTCGACGACGTTGTAGACCTCGTCGCGGCGATCGCCGAAGTGGTGGATCACCTTCATGTCGCCGTCGATGGTCGCGGCGCACCGCGCCCTGGCGAAGCAGGTGACCGGGATCAGACCCTGCGGCTCACCGCTCAGCAGCGAGGGACGCAGATCGGTGGGCGATTCGACGTCGAAGCCCAACAGATCCGCGGCCGTCGGGAGGATCGCGAGTTGGCTGACGGGACCGTCGATCACGCCGGCGGGGCGCTGCGGGTCGTGGATGAGGAGCGGAACGCGCGCGCCCTCCTCATAAATGGTGTTGTCGTGCTGGAACACGCGATGCTCGCCGAAACCTTCACCGTGATCGCCGACGATCACGAAGACGGTGTCGTCGTAGAGCCCGAGATCCTTGAACATGTCGATCACCTTGCCCACGAACTGGTCTTGGTAGTGCAGACCGTTGAGGTAGGTGTTGAACGTCTTGTTGTTATCGACGAAGTCGATCAACGGCCGGCCGTGGAGGTTGTAATCGTGGTGGCCCACCACCGTCAACATGCTCAGCATGAACGGCTGATCCTGCTGTTCGATCCACCGACGCTGCGGGACGAGCATGACCTCGTCCTCGTAGCCGAAGTAGTTGGCTTTGCGCCAGCCGCTCGTGTTCATCTTGTTGACCGGCAGGAAGTACTCGAAGCCGAGATTGCGCACCGTGGAGCGCCGCCGCTCGAAGTGCTCGGTGGCGGACTGGAAGAAGCCGGTGGCGTAGCCCTGCTCCGCCAGCAACTCGGGCAGACACCGCATCGGAAGACCCTCGGCGTCGGCCTCTGAGTTCTTCGAATCCAACGGCGGCGCCACCCCACAGTGAATGGCGGTGACGGCCTTCGACGTGTGCGGCAAGACGGTGTAGGCCCGCTCAGGCACCAAGCTGCTCGCCTTGAGTGCGTCCAAGACGGGAGTGACCGGCTGCTTGGTGGGCGGCAGGGTTGAGGCGTCGCGCTGGGATTCCAAGGCGATCACCACCAGGTTCCGCTCCCCTGCTCCCGCGCGGGGCACCAGGCGGGTGTCCTCGCGGCTGGGCAGCGGCTGCGTCGTCGGCTCCACCGACGGGTACGCGACCGCCTCGCGCACCGGGCTGACGGCGAACTGAACGGGCGCCGCTAGCGCGAACGCTGCCGAGACGGTGGGGGCGCTCCACACGGAGGCGGCCAGAAGCGCCGCGAGGAGTCCAACGCCCAGCCGCTTCTGGCGCCTGCTGGGCGTCTTGAGGAACTTGGTGATGAGGGGACCGATCAGCCATGGCAGCACCATGGTGGACACCACCGCCAGCACCAACAGCCACACGGTCTGCGGCGTCACCTCGCTGCCGATGAGGCCCTCGAGTTCGCCCCGCTCACGCCAGGCGTAGGAGAGGCGCTCCCACGTCAGAGGATTGCCCGTTCGCTTGACGAACTCATGGTGGATCACGGTGAACACAGCGACGACGGCGCTCGCGGGCATCGCCAGATACGACGCCAGAGTCCGCCACCAAACCCGGCCGAAGGCAGCCGCCACCACCCACAGGAGGATCCACGCGAGGCCGAAGGCGACGTCGGAGGCCACCTTCAGGAGCGTCTCGCCGAACCCGGCGTTCGGGAAGAATCGATCGATGCGGTCAAGCTTCAGCCACACGCCCATGACGGCCACGGGCACAAGGGTCGCCAACAGCCGCCCCCACTTGTGGCGCGGCTTCAGTAAACGCGACGTGAACGCAGGCTGAACGGACATAGACGGTTCATGCTACGTGAAACGGCCGGCCACCCCAATCTGGGTGACCGGCCGTTGCCGAAATGTGATGATCAGGCGCAGCTCCACGGCTGGGTGCCGCGCTTGGCGTAGAGGCGGTTGGCCACAGTGATCTGCTCAGCGCGAGTGGCCTGGTGCGGGTACGCAGCAAAGTCGTCACCGTTTACCGAGCGCCACGTGGCGAGGTTGAACTGCAGGCCGCCGTAGTAGCCGTTGCCGGTGTTGATGTTCCAGCGGTTGTTCGACTCGCACTCGGCGATACGGACCCACATGGCCTCACGAGCCAGGTTGAGGCCAGCGCCGGAGCTGGAACCGGACGAGCTCGACGTGCTGGAGCTCGACGTCGACTTCGAGGCCGTGGACGTCGTTGAAGTCGACTTCGTGGTCGTCTTTGTCACTGGCTTGGGCTTGGGGGCGACGTAGGTACCGACGGTGGTGACCTGATCGACGGGCTTCTTCGTCACTTCGGAGCCGACGAGCACCGAGGTGACGGCCACGCCGTCCTCGTAGGTGTCGGTGTACTTCTCAACCTTCAGGCCCGCCCGGCCCTCGGTGGTGACCTTCTTGACGCCCTTCTCGAGCTTCTTCGACTCCACGGTCTTCTTCTGGAAGGGAAGCTCAACGTTCTTCAGGCGCTCTTTGGTCTCGACCTTGATCGCCTTGACGGCCATCCCGTCGACGAGCTCGGTGTCCGCAGCGGGCTCCAGCTTGTCGTCAGCATCCACGATCACGCCAGCGGCAGTGAGCAGATCCTGCACGGTGCCGGGTACCGAGTAATTGGTGGCCTTGCCGGCAACGGTCAAGGTGACATCCTTGGCGGTCACGATGCTGAGATCGAGGCCTTCGCGGGAGATGGCTTGGGATCGCGAGGCCGACAGCTTCGAATCGGCCTCGTCAAGGTTGAGCATGCGGAGCGCCTCTCCCACGCTGCGGGCAGTGGTCCAGACCTCGCGCTCCTGCCCATCGACCGTGACGTTGAGCGGGCGACCGTAGGCGATGCTGATCTCCAACCCGTCGGTCACCTCGGTGTCGACGCCGGGGAGAACGACGTCGTGATCGCCCAAGGCGATTCCTTCAAGATCCAGCACTTCGGCAACAGTGTCTTCACGCAGCGCAACGGTCTTCTCGATACCGTCGACCACCAGCGTGACGTCGTTCTTCTGCATCGCGGTTGCGGCCGTCGCGCCACCCACCAGGGCGAGTGCGCTGACACCAGCAAGCACGGGAACCAAGAACTTCTTAGCCATACGTCAGTTACTCCTATTTGAACTGCCGGGACTGCCCGGCCAACTCAGAATAACTAATTACTGAGGGAATCCCAAAAATTACCTGAGAATCTCTCAGTAGCCGTTGTCAGCGCTGAATTGCGACGTCGGGCTGGATGTCGATGCGCCATCCCGTCAAGCGGGCCGCCAAGCGGGCGTTCTGGCCTTCGCGGCCAATGGCCAGCGACAGTTGATAGTCCGGCACGATCGCCCTGCAGGCACGCGCGGCCTGATCCACCACGGTGACCGAGATCACCTTGGCGGGCGAGAGCGCGGCCGCGACGAACTTCGTCGGGTCCTCGGAGAAGTCGACGATGTCGATCTTCTCCTCGCCCAGTTCGTTGGTCACGGCGCGGACTCGCTGCCCGTTGGGGCCGATGAACGCGCCCTTCGGCGACACGTCGGCATGGTTCGACATGACCGCGATCTTGGTGCGGTGACCGGCCTCGCGGGCGATCTCCTTGATCTCGACGAGGCCGGAGGCGATCTCCGGAACCTCGAGTTCGAACAGCTTGCGCACGAGGTTGGGATGGGTGCGCGACACGATCACCTGCGGGCCGCGCATCTCGCGTCGGACGGCGACGACGTAGACGCGCAGCCGCTTGCCGTGGGTGTACTGCTCCCCAGGCACCTGCTCGGCCAGCGGCATCAGGGCCTCCAACTCGCCGAGGTCGACGCGGATGGCCTTCGAGTCACGGTCCTGCTGCACCACGCCGACGACGATGTCGCCCTCCTTGCCGTGGAACGCGCCGAACTTCTGCTCGTCTTCCTTCTCGCGGATGCGCTGATTGATCACCTGGCGCGCGGTCAGGGCAGCGATTCGGCCGAAGTCCTCCGGCGTGTCGTCGAAGTAGCCGATGATGTTGTCGTCATCGTCGAACTCGGGCGCCAGCACCTGGACGGTGCCGGATTTCCGGTTCACCTCAACCTTGACGCCGCGCAGAGCGTGGGGCGTCTTCTCGTAGGCGTTGAGCAGCGCCGACTCGAGGGTCTCCAGCAGGTAATCCATCGGGATGTCCCGATCCTGCTCGATCATGCGCAGTGCAGCCAGATCGACGTCCATGACTAGTTCTCCTCGTCCTCGTCGTCGCTGACGGAGCGGTTCATCTCCACCTGAACGACTGCCTTCTTGATGTCGCTGAGCGCGAAGGTGCGGGTGGCGCCCTTCACGTCGAGCGTGACCTCATCGTCGGAGACATCCACGATGCGGCCGGTGACTTCACGCTCTGCGATCCACAGCTTCACCAAGCGGGTGGCGTTTCGGCGGAAATGCTTGGCTTCGGTCAGCGGCTTGCTGACGCCGCGTGAGCTGACTTCGAGCGTGTAGGGGTTGTTGCCGACGGCGGTGCTCTCGTCCAGGGCGGCCGACAGGGCCGATGAGGCGGCGGCGATGTCGTCGAGGAGCGGTCCGCGACCCTTGGGGCCGTCGCCATCGACGGTGATCCGCAGGACAGATCGCTTGCCGAGCGGAGTGACCTCGAGGCTATCGAGTTCCAGCCCATGCGAGGCAAGGATCGGTTCGATCACTGCGGCAAGTTGCTGATCTTGCATCTCTCGGCTCCTTATCCGGTTGTATCGCCAAATTGTGAAGTCCCCAGCATAGTCGCCCGGCGGGGCGCCGACTAACCTGTAACCCATGCCCGTGACCCGACGCCTTGCGCTCGCCGCCATGACCCTCGGTCTCGCGGGCTGCGCCACGAGCCCCGTGGTCAATGGACGACCCGCCGTGGCACCAACGCCGCCCGAACCGGAACCGCCCGTGCAGGATCCACTTGTTGCAGCAGCGGCGAGCGCCGTCACTGCCTTGCGCGCCACGCTGGGGGCGGTTGCAGCCCCGGATTTCGCGGCTGGTCCAGTGTGGATCGAGGCCGCGCAGCAGCAGTGCGAGGCGCACCTGAGTCGGCTGATGGTGCCGGATCCATTGTCCGCCGAACCTCAGGATCAGTTCCCACCACTGAGCACGCCTCCCACTGCGGCCACACTGGACGATTCTTCGCTGGGAGCCCAGGTCGACGCCACGACAGCGGCGCTCAACGCAGCGGGAGCGGCGCAGGACGGCTCAGACCTGCGGCTGCTCCTCGCATCAGCAGCGACGGCGACACTCGCGCTCAAGCGCCCCGTCGCGGCGCCCATCGCCGGCGAGGCGGCGCCCCGCCGGATGCAGCCGACGACCATCGCCGCGTCGGCGCCGATCGCATTGGGCCATGCGTGGGCCCTCATCTACGGCTACGACGTCGGCATCGGCCGACTCCCCCGAAAGGATCCCCTGAGGAGCCTCGGCACGGATAGATTGTCGGCAGTGAAACGTCGCCGCAACGAGTTGCGCGGCCTCCTGACAGGAGAACCTCCCGCGCAACCCGCGGCGTTCGAACTGCCGACGGCCATGAACACCGTCGAGTCGATCAGGGAAGGGTGGGCTGTGTTGGAACAGAACCTCTTGAACGGATATGCGCGTCTGGTGTCCGCGGACAGCAACCCCATCTGGCGGCAGCGGATGCTGGATCAGGTCGGCGCCGTTCAGGCGCTGGGCGCTCCGCTCCCCCACTGGCCGGGGTGGGTCGCATGAGCGCCGCCACCTCCTTCAAGGGATGGCTCATCGGGGGCCTGGTGTCGTCGCTGGCCGCAGTCGTCCTCGCGGTCGCCCCGACGTACCCCTTCGCCTACGCCGAGGGCCCCGATCAGGTGCACTCGTCCATGCAGTCATGGTTCGCGCCGGTCCTGTTCGGGGGCGGCAGTTGGCTTGCGCCGATCGCCGGTACCGCCGCCGTGATTGCCGCGATCGCCGGGGTGCTGCGCTATCTGGGCAAGTCCGTCGGCGGACGCCCCGTCATCGGCGCCCCGTTCGTGTGGTCGGCGATCGCCACCCTGCTGGCCGTCTTCGCGCTGGCCCTCTTCGCGGGCAGGCACAGCGTGCTCGGTGCCGGCGTCGTTTTGGCGACGGCGATCGCGTCGGTGTGCTGGCGCTTCGCCAATCGTCCGGCGCTGCCGGACCATCAAGCCCGCCCATGAGTGCGGCCGACACCCGCCGAGGCCTGCAGTTCGCCACGACGGCGTCGCTGGTGGCGGCCACCGGCCTCATGATCGCGCCCACCTACCCCATGATCTGGGGCGTCACCGGTGAGGACGGTGCGCCGGCCACCCACACAACGCTCCACAGTTGGTTCAGTCCCCTACTGCCCGGCTACGGCGGCTTCTTCCCGTTCTTGGGAGCCATCGCCATCGCGGTCGCGGCGGCCATCTCGATCTACCAGTTGATCGTCAAGCGGCCGCGAGTCCAGGTGGCGATCTGGTCCGGCGTCGGCGTCGGGTTGGTGCTGATCGGCGTGTTCATCTTCGGGCTCGGCACGCTGCTCGCATGGGTGCCGGTGGTGTTGGCCTTGGCCGGCGCGATCTGTGGGTGGCTGGCCGCCCAGCCCGCCCTCCCAGATCGCGTCGACGCGCCTTAGCGTCCGGCGGCGGCCAGCAGTTCCGCGACCGCGTCGCCGACCGGAATCTCGCGCTTCTCGCCCGTGGCCCGCACACGCAGCTCCACGACACCGTCGGCCAAGCCTCGACCGACGACCAGCACCAGCGGCATGCCCATGATCTCCGAGTCGGCGAACTTGACGCCGGGGCTGGCCTTGCGGTCGTCGTAGAGCACGTCGAGACCCTTGTCAGAGAGCGCTTCGGCGATCTCTTCCGCCGTCGCGAAGATGGCTTCATCCTTACCGGTGGCGAGGATCTGCACCTGGTACGGCGCGAGCGCCAGCGGCCAGCTGAGGCCCTTGTCGTCGCAGGTCGCCTCCGCGACGGCCGCTACCGCGCGCGAAACTCCCACGCCGTAGGAGCCCATCGTCACCGTGACGAGCTTGCCGTTCTGATCGAGCACCTTCAGCCCCAGAGCCTCGGCGTACTTGCGGCCCAGCTGGAAGATGTGGCCCATCTCCATGCCGCGGGCCAGCGTCAGCCCGCCCGAGCCGTCGGGGGCCGGGTCGCCCTCGCGCACGTCGGCGACGTCGAGGACACCGTCGGCGGTGAAGTCGCGACCTGCGGTGACGCCGGTGAGGTGCTTGTCCTTCTCGTTGGCGCCGGTGGCCCAGTACGTGCCCTCGACGACGCGCGGGTCGACGAGGTACTCAATCTTGGTGGCGGATTCCTTGCCGAGCACGCGGGTGCCGTCGAGGGAGACCGGGGAGATGAATCCGACGACGAGGTCGGGGTACTTCGCGAAGTCCTCGGCCGTGAACACCTCAGCCACCGAGGGCTCCAGAGCCGCCTCGAGGCGCTTGACGTCCACCTCGCGGTCGCCGGGGAGGCCGACGGCGAGCGCGCGGCTGGTGCCGTCGGGATCTGTCACCTTGAACAGCACGTTCTTGAGCGTGTCTGCACCGGTCCACTCGCCGTCGGCCTTGGGCACGTCGCGGTTGAGGATCTCGACGACGGCGACGATCGAGCCGGCGTCCGGGGTGTCGACGACGGCCATCGCGGGAGCGTCGGCGATGGGCAGCGCCGCCGGGGGCGCGATACGAACGGCCTCGACGTTGGCCGCGTAGCCGCCGGGAGAGCGGACGAAGGTGTCCTCGCCGTTCTCGGCGATCGCGAGGAACTCTTCAGACTTGGAGCCGCCCATCGCGCCCGCCATGGCGGAGACGATGACGAAGTCCAGTCCGAGGCGCTCGAAGATGCGCTGGTACGCCTGGCGGTGGGCCTGATAGCTGGCGTCGAGCCCGGCCTCGTCGATGTCGAACGAGTAGGAATCCTTCATCACGAACTCGCGGCCGCGCAGCAGGCCGGCGCGCGGGCGCGCCTCGTCGCGGTACTTCGTCTGGATCTGGAACAGCGACAGCGGCAGGTCCTTGTACGAGTTGTACAGGTCCTTGACCATGAGGGTGAACATTTCCTCGTGCGTGGGGCCGAGCAGCATGTCGGCGCCCTTGCGGTCGACGACGCGGAAGAGGTTGTCGCCGTACTCGGTCCAGCGGTTGCTCAGCTCGTAGGGCTCGCGCGGCAGCAGGGCCGGGAAGCGCACCTCTTGGGCGCCGATGGCCTCCATCTCCTCGCGGACGATCGCCTCAACCTTCTGCAGCACCTTGAGGCCGAGCGGCAGCCACGAGTAGACGCCGGGGGCGGCGCGGCGGATGTAGCCGGCACGCACGAGCCAACGGTGGCTGGGCACCTCGGCATCGGCGGGATCGTCGCGGAGGGTGCGCACGAACAGGGACGACAGCTTGGAAATCACGGCCCAACTCTAGCGGCCGAGCCGACGCTCAGTAGTGCACGGTGGCGAGTGCCCCCACCTCACGGAAGCCGAGGTGCTCATAGGAGCGGATGGCGGGCGTGTTGAAATCGTTGACGTAGAGGCTGATTCGAGGGAATCGGTCCATGGCCTGATGCATCATCGCCGACAACGCCGGAACGCTGATCCCTTGGCCCCGCAGCGCGGGGTCGACCCAGACGCCCTGCAGTTGAGCCTGATCCCCCCATTTGGGGCCGAGGTCCGCCTTGAAGATCACTTTGCCGTCCTCGACGATGCCGTAGGCGTCGCGGTCGCGGAGACGCTGGAGCACGAAGCGCTCGTAGCCGGACCCGTATTTGAACGGGGAACTGCCGATCTCGTCGGTGTACATGTGGACCGAGGCGTCGAGATAGCTGGAGTAGTCGTCCTCGGTGAGGAGCCTGACGCGAGGGTCCTGATCGACGGCGGGGGCCTGTTCCAGCAGCATCAACGGCTGGCGCTTGCGGACGTTGGAGACGTTGCCCCACGATCCCTTCCAGCGTTCGGCCAGGCCGAGAAAGAGGCCGAGCACGCTGACGGCGGGGCCGAGAATCGAACTGCAGCGGCGGATCGGGCCCAGTTGCCCAACGAACGCCGGCAGCGCGTGGGGGTCGAACCCCGCGACGAAGATGGTGCCGCCGTCGAGCATGACGGAGGTGATCTCGCCGTCGCGTTCGTACGCATAGAGCTGCCCCACCCGACGGCGATCGATGCCGAAGGTGGCCACCTTGGACGCGAGGAACAGGTTCTCGACGGGCCGCTGGGCGAGGAAGTTGAGGGTGGCGTCGCGGTCCGCAGCGGTCAGCGCGCGCACCCGGGGAGTCATGCGCCCAACACTAGGAGACGGACACCTGCGGAGAGCCCACTTCGCCCATTTCAGCTGCGATGCGGCGAGCCTCGAAGAGCAGCGTCTCGACGATCTCGTCCTCCGGCACGGTCTTGATGACCTCGCCCTTGACGAAGATCTGGCCCTTGCCATTGCCGGAGGCCACGCCCAGGTCTGCCTCACGCGCCTCACCCGGTCCGTTGACGACGCAGCCCATGACGGCGACGCGCAGCGGGGCCTCCATGCCCTCGAGGCCCTTGGTGACCTCTTCAGCGAGCGTGTAGACGTCCACCTGCGCACGGCCGCAGGACGGGCAGGAGACGATGTCGAGCTTGCGGGGGCGCAGGTTCAGCGATTCGAGGATCTTGAGGCCGACCTTGACCTCCTCCGCCGGCGGGGCAGAGAGCGACACGCGGATGGTATCGCCGATGCCCTGGCTGAGCAGCGCGCCGAACGCGACAGAACTCTTGATGGTGCCCTGGAAGGCAGGCCCGGCCTCCGTCACGCCGAGGTGCAGCGGGTACTGGCACTTCTCGCTCAGCATCTCGTAGGCGCGCACCATGACTACCGGGTCGTTGTGCTTCACCGAGATCTTGAAGTCGTGGAAACCGACCTCTTCGAACAGCGAGGCCTCCCACAGCGCGGATTCGACGAGCGCCTCCGGCGTGGGGGCGCCGTACTTGGCCAGAAGTCGCTTGTCGAGGGAGCCGGCGTTGACGCCGATGCGCAGGCTGACGCCGGCGTCCGCGGCCGCCTTGGCGATTTCTGCCACCTTGTCGTCGAACTGCTTGATGTTGCCGGGGTTGACGCGGACGGCCGCGCAGCCCGCGTCGATGGCCGCGAACACGTACTTCGGCTGGAAGTGGATGTCGGCGATCACGGGGATCTGCGACTTCATGGCGATGATCGGCAGCGCCTCGGCGTCATCCTGGCTGGGCACCGCGACGCGCACGATGTCGCAACCGGTGGCGGTCAGCTCGGCGATCTGCTGCAGGGTGCCGTTGATGTCGGTGGTCTTCGTGGTGGTCATCGACTGCACGCTGATCGGGGCGTCTCCGCCAACCATGACCTTGCCGACCTTGATCTGGCGGGTCTTGCGACGGGGGGCGAGCGTGGGTGCGGGCGCAGCGGGCATACCGAGGTTCACGGACATGGCGCCAACCTTACTCTCACATTGGCTGTGGCTTACAGCAGGCGAATGGGGCTGAAGATGTCGGCGACGATCAGCACCAGTCCACCGATGAGGAGGAAGCCCGCCACGACGTACGTCATGGGCAGCGCCTTGGCCGTATCGACGGGGCCGGGGTCTGGCCGGCCGAGCAGGCGCGCGATCCCCCGGCGGAGGGCCTCGTACAGCGCGCCGGCGACGTGCCCGCCGTCGAGCGGCAGCAGTGGCACCAGATTCAGCAGGGCGACGAACAGGTTGACCGAGCCCAGCAGCGACATCCATGTGACGACCTTCTCGGGTCCGCTGAGTTCGGTGGTGGTGCCGATCTCGCCGGCGAAGCGGGAGGCCCCGACGATGCTGAGCGGGGAGTTCACGTCGCGCGGCTGGCCGGTGACGAGGTCTGCCGCCACGTTGTAGACGCGGACGGGGAAGCTGGCCAGCGCAACCGCCGACTGTTTCGTCATGGTCCACATCTGGTCGACGGTGGCCACGGGCCCGCCCCGGCGCAGCTCGCTGGTCGGGGCGACGCCGTAGAAGCCAGCCTCGATGAACTTCGTCGGATCGAGACGGTCCGGCACGTAGTTGAGCACGGTGTTGACGGTGGGCAGGGTCACCTGTTCGTCGGCCCGCTGCACGACGACGCTCGCCTCGCCGTCGCGGTTGGCGCGGATCAGATCGCCCATGTGTTCCCAGTCGCGCAACGGCTCGCCGTTGAACGAGACCAGCACGTCGCCCGGCTGAACGCCTGCGGCCGCGGCCGGGGTGGGCGGGTCCGCCTCCGTGCAGGTCTGCTCGGGGCGGTCGGCGCGGATCGCGCACTCGGACACCGTTTCGACGGTGAGCGTGGGCGTGTAGACGCCGTGGAAGAAGTTGATGCCGAGGAAGATCAGGAACGCGATGAGGATGTTCATGGCCGGGCCGGCCAGCATCACGATGATCTTCTGCCACGTCTTCTTCTGATAGAAGAGGCGGCCGTCGTCGGCGGGCGTGATCTCCTCGTACTCGAACGAGCGGGCCTGATCCGCGATCCGGGTCAGCCATCCCTTGGGGCGATCCGTCTGCTTCTCCGGCGGGTACATCCCTACGAGCTTCACGTAGCCGCCCAGAGGTATGGCCTTGACGCCATATTCGGTGCCACCCTTCACCGTCGACCACAGCGTCTTGCCGAAGCCGACGAAGTATTGGGTGACCTTGACGCCGAACAACTTCGCCGGCACCAGGTGACCCACCTCGTGCAGGGCGATCGACACCATGATGAGCGCGAAGAAGAGCAGCGCGAACAGAATGGTCAGCACCACGGTCATGCGGGCAGCCCCGCGATCTCGGCCGCCCGGGCGCGCCCCCACTGGTCGGCCGCGAGGACGGCGTCGACGGTCAGGTCCGGGTCGGCCACGTGCCCGTCAGCGAGGTGCTCGTCGACGCATTGCTCGATGATGCGGGTGATATCGAGGAAGCCGATGCGCCCCTCCCAGAACGCATCGACGCAGGCCTCGTTGGCGGCGTTGTAGACGGCAGGAGCGGTGCCGGCGGCCTTGCCTGCCCGGCGAGCGAGCTCGACGGCGGGGAAGGTGGCGTTGTCGAGGGGCTCGAACGTCCACGTGGCAGCGGTGGTCCAGTCGCACGGGGCGGCAGCATCGGCCAAGCGCTCCGGCCAGGTGAGGGCGATGCCGATCGGCAGCCGCATGTCCGGCGGCGACGCCTGCGCGATGGTGGAGCCGTCGTGGAATTCGACCATGGAGTGGATGACCGATTGCGGGTGCACTGTCACGACGATGTCGTCGAAGGCCACTCCATAGAGCAGCGCGGCCTCAATGAGCTCGAGGCCCTTGTTGACCAGCGTGGACGAGTTGATGGTGATGACGCGCCCCATGTCCCACGTGGGGTGGGCCATCGCCTGCTGCGGCGTCACGTCGCCCAGCTCGTCGCGGGTGCGGCCGCGAAACGGCCCCCCGGAGGCGGTGAGGATGAGGCGACGCACCTCGTCGGCACGTCCGGAGCGCAGCGCCTGCGCGAACGCAGAGTGCTCCGAGTCGACGGCGACGATCTGGCCCGGCTGGGCGGCGTCGGTGACCAGGCGCCCCCCGATGACGAGGGATTCCTTGTTGGCCAGCGCCAGCGTGGCCCCGGCCTTCAGCGCGGCCAGCGTGGGGCCCAGGCCGGCCGCTCCCGTGATGGCGTTCAGCACGACGTCGCACGGGTGGCCGGCCAACTGGGTGGACGCGTCGGGGCCCAACAGCAGCTTCGGAAGCTGGTACTCCCCTTGATTCCAGCCTCGCTCGTCGGCTTGGGCGTACAGTGCGGCTTGCAGGTCGCGGGCGGCGCTCGCCTTGGCCAGCGCCACCACCGCCGGGCGGAACTCCAGGATCTGGCTGGCCAGCAACTCGATGTTGCCACCCGACGCCGACAGCCCGACCACCGAGAACTGGTCGCGGCGGGACGAGATCACGTCGAGGGTCTGGGTACCGATCGAGCCGGTGCTGCCGAGCAGAACGATGTTTCGCACCGGCACAGTCTATGTCTTGGCCGCTCTGCCTAGGATCGTGGACATGTCGCTTGCTGCTCCTCCCCCTCCCGGCACGCCGGTACCCGCCCCCATCGCCGAGTGGGCGGCCGCCCATGGGCGTCGCGTGGCCGAGCTTGTCTGGCGCAACGGGGTGGGCGGCATCACCGCGCGCTTGGTCAGCGACGACGCGAAGGATCTGTTCGCGAAGTGGAGCCCGGACGATCTCGAACCCGAGGCCGAGCGCCTGAGCTGGCTGTCCAGCCGGCACCCCTCCCCACGTATGTTCGACTACGAAGAGACCGCCGACGGCTGGCTGATCGTCACCGGAGCGCTCGTCGGCGGCAATGCGGTGGCCGACCGCTGGCAGCTGGACCCGGGCCGCGCCGCCTTCGCGATCGGTGAGGGCTACGCGCGGCTGCACAGCCTCGATCCGGCCGACTGCCCCTTCGGCCCGGCCGAGTGGATCGGATGCCAAGACGACGTCGACGTGCTCGTCATCACGCACGGTGATGCCTGCGCTCCCAACACCATCCTCAGCGACGACGGTGCCTTCGTCGGCCACGTCGACATGGGCGATCTGGGCGTTGCGGACCGCTGGGCAGACCTGGCGATCGCCTCGTGGTCGCTGGAGTGGAACTTCGGGCCGGGCCACGAGGACGCATTCTGGGCCGGATACGGCGAAGCGCCGGACCCTGAGCGGATCCGGCGCTATCGCACGTTGTGGGACGCTTGATTACACTAGGCCGAACGCCTGCATCGCCTTGGCCACCTTCTCGAAGCCAGTGATGTTGGCGCCGACGACGTAATCGCCCGGCATGTCGTAGGTGTCGGCGGTCTCGGCCACCTGCTCGTGGATGTTGACCATGATGTCGGTCAACCGCTCTTCGGTGTACTCGAAATCCCACGAGTCGCGGCTGGCGTTCTGCTGCATCTCCAGCGCCGACGTGGCCACGCCACCGGCGTTGGCGGCCTTGCCGGGGGCGTAGAGGACGCCCGCCTTCTGGAAGACGTGGATGCCCTCGGGGGTAGTGGGCATGTTGGCGCCCTCGGCGACGGCCATGACACCGTTCTTCACCAAGGTGGTCGCCTGATCACCGTTGAGCTCGTTCTGCGTGGCGCACGGCAGCGCGACGTCAACCGGAACGTCCCAGATGGAGCCGGATTCGCCGAGCTTGGCGGAGCTGCGTCGGGCCACATAGTCGCTGACGCGGCCGCGCTCAACTTCCTTGATCTGCTTGAGCAGGTCCAGATCGATGCCGTCCTCGTCGACGACGTAGCCGGAGGAATCGGAGAAGCCGATGACGGTGCCGCCGAGTTGGGCCACCTTCTCAGCGGCGTAGATGGCCACGTTACCGGAGCCGGACACGGTGACGCGCTTGCCGTCGAAGGTCTCGCCCTTGGTCTTGAGCATCTCGTTGGCGAAGACGACGGTGCCGTAGCCGGTGGCCTCGGTGCGGACGAGGGAGCCGCCCCAGGCGATGCCCTTGCCGGTCAGCACGCCGGACTCGTAGCGGTTGGTGATGCGCTTGTACTGGCCGAACATGAAGCCGATCTCGCGGCCGCCGACGCCGATGTCGCCGGCGGGCACGTCGGTGTACACGCCAAGGTGGCGGTACAGCTCCGTCATGAACGACTGGCAGAAGCGCATGACCTCGCTGTCGGACTTGCCGCGGGGGTCGAAGTCGGAGCCGCCCTTGCCGCCGCC
>DYZF01000011.1 GCA_020741375.1 Tessaracoccus flavescens | reverse complement strand
CAGATGGGGGCCCTCATCGAGTTCCGGGGGCGGGATCGGGGTGAGCAGGTTCGTCTCGGCGGGGGTGGACTCCTCGAGGGCCACGAAACCGTTGACCAACTGCTTCCCGGTGGCCGTGGACAGCGCGTCGGAGTTGAGGAGACGCAGCTGACCGCCCTCGTGCGGGACCATTTGGGTCTCGTCGCCGCGCTCGTTGCGGCGGACGTACCCGGTGACGGTCACCTCACCGGAGACGGTGGGCGGGATGTCGCCGTCGGGGTGGCCCGGCTGGCGCTGCAGGAAGCCGCGGTTGACGAGCAGATAGTCGCCCTCAGTGGTCTTCAGGATGCCGGCGATCTCGCTGCCGTAGGCGCCGTCGAGGGAGCGGTAGCGCACCTGAAAGCCCTCGGGCTCGTAGGTGCCGGTGGCCGTGACCCGGTACCACTGATCCTCGTCGTCGATCGTCTTGGTCATCACGGCCGAATACGGCTGCGTGGGCTCCGCCTCGTGAGCGACGATCGTGGCGTTGCGCTCGCGGCGCTCGTCCAACCGACGCAATTGCCATTGCCCCAACTGGATGAAGACGACGATCAAGAGGGCCGCGCATATCGCCATCGCCACATAGCGGATGACCTGCTGCTTGCTCACTTAATCGTCCTCCCTGACGGCGTCGATGACCGGGCCGGCCATGATCATGGGTGCGCTGGTGTACTCCTCTTCGAAGTGCGGCGCGGCGTGGTGGTCTGCGCCATTGGCGAAGAGCACGGCGAAAGCCGGCAAGAATGCGGCTCCCGCGAGCATGACCAGCTTCCACCAGCCGGGCACCACGAGGAACGCGAGAAAGCATCCGGTGCGGATGCCCATCGTGATCAGGTACCGCTTCTGGCGTTCCGCCAGATCCAGCGAGCGTGCGTGCACGGCGCTCGTGATGAGCGCTGCGGAGCTTCGCTTGGCCATGAGGGCCAGCATAGTCCCGCTGTCTCGACGGCACTGCGGGGAGACTGCTGTGCGGTAGGTTGTCGCCGTGGATGAGAATCGAGTTGTGCTCGTGACGGGCGGTTCCAAGGGCATCGGCCGCGCCATGGCTGAGCAGTTCCGCGACGCCGGCTACCGAGTGGCCGCCACCTACCGCACCGGCGGCGTGCCCGACGGCGTGTTCGGCGTGATCTGCGACATCACGGATCAGGGCCAAGTGGACCAAGCCTTCGACGCGATCGAAGCCGAACTGGGCCCCGTCGAGATCTTGGTGGCCAACGCCGGCGTCACCAAGGACACGCTGCTGATGCGCATGTCCGACGACGACTGGGACGCCGTGATCGACACCAACCTCACCGGCACCTTCCGCGTCGTGCGCCGCGCCAGCAGGCTCATGATGCGCGCCCGGTTCGGACGCGTGATCCTGCTGTCGTCAGTGGTGGGCCTGCTGGGCTCTCCCGGACAGATCAACTACTCCGCGTCGAAATCCGCGCTCGTCGGCATGGCCCGCAGCCTCACGCGGGAACTGGGCACGCGCAACATCACCGCCAACGTCATCGCACCCGGCTTCATCGAGACCGACATGACAGCGGTGCTCGGCGACGACGTGATCGCGGATTACAAGAAGCGCATCCCCGCCGGCCGGCTGGGCAGCGTCGATGACGTCGCCAAGGCGGCACTCTTCCTCGCCAGCGATTCCGCTGGCTACATCTCCGGCGCCGTCATCCCGGTTGACGGTGGCCTCGGCATGGGTCACTAGAGAGAAGGCTCACCATGGGAATCCTTGAAGGCAAGAACATCCTGGTCACCGGCGTCACGATGCGCACGTCGATCGCCTACGCCGTCGTCGACATCGCTCAGCGCGAGGGAGCCAACGTGGTCGTGTCGGCCGCCGGCCGCGCCGTCGCCCCGGCGCAGCGCGCCATCTCGAAGCTTGGGACCGTTCCCCCGCTGATCGAGCTGGACATCACCGATCAGGCGCACCTCGACGCGCTGCCCGACGCGCTCGCCGAGCACTTCGACGGCGGCCTCGACGGCATCGTCCACTCCATCGCCTACGCGGATCCGGAGAAGGCCCTGGGCGGCGCGTTCCTCAGCACCGACTGGGACACCGTCGCCACAGCGCTGCAGATCTCGGCCTACTCGTTGCAGTCGCTGACGATGGCGGCCAAGCCGGCCATGAACCGCGGCGCCAGCGTCGTGGGCCTCACCTTTGACGCCACCGTGTCGTGGCCGGCCTACGACTGGATGGGCGTGGCCAAGGCGGCGCTGGAATCCACGTCGCGCTACCTAGCGCGCTACCTGGGGCCAGACGGCATCCGCTGCAACCTCGTGGCCGCCGGCCCCGTCGACACCGTTGCGAAGAAGGCTATCCCCGGTGCATCGTCCTTCAACGACATCTGGGCAGAGCGCGCGCCGTTGTCGTGGGATTCCGCCGACGCCGTTCCCTCGGCGAAGGCGGTCGTTGCACTGCTGAGCGACTGGTTCCCGGCCACCACCGGCGAGATGGTCCACGTCGACGGCGGTTTGCACAGCACCGGCGCCTGAGCACGCGGTAGGTTTGATGCCATGGCAGCGGTGGCAGAACTTGCGGGTGTAACGATCAAGCGCGGAAGCGCCGTCCTCCTCGATTCGCTCAACCTGGTCATCGGCGAGACGGACCGCTGGGTGGTGATCGGACCCAACGGTGCCGGTAAGACGACCCTGCTTCAGGTGCTGTCGGCGCAGATGTACCCGTCCGACGGCGTGATCGGCCTCTTGGGCGAGGTGGTGGGCGCCGTCGACGTGTTCGAGCTGCGCCCCCGCATCGGCTTCACCTCGTCGGCGCTGGCCGAACGCATCCCCGGCTCCGAACGGGTCCGCGACGTCGTCATGTCGGCCGCCTACGCCATCGTCGGCCGCTGGCGCGAGGAGTACGACGTCTACGACGAGGAGCGCGCGCGGGACCTGCTGGCATCGCTGCGCGTGGACCATCTCGCCGAGCGCACCTTCGGCACCCTCAGCGAGGGCGAACGCAAGCGGGTTCAGATCGCACGCGCGCTGATGACCGACCCGGAACTCCTCCTCCTCGATGAACCCGCCGGAGGACTCGACCTCGCGGGGCGCGAGGCGCTCGTCGACACACTCTCAGATCTCTGCGTCGACGAGGATTCCCCGGCGACGGTGCTCGTCACTCACCACGTGGAGGAGATCCCCGAGGGGATCACCCACTGCTTGTTGCTGGCCGACGGCAAGGTGGTCGCGGCAGGCGCGATCGAGCAGACGCTTACGGACGAGAACCTGTCGCGGACCTTCGGGGTTCCGCTGACCGTCGGCCGCGAAGACGGCCGCTGGCGGGCCCGCAGCAGTCGCAGGCGCCACGCTCAGGCCTGAGGCTCCGTCTCGGCCCGCTTGGAGCCTTCGGCGAGCTTCCCGGCGATGACCGACCCGGCCAGCAGTTGGGCTTGGTGATAGAACATCAGCGGCAACACGATGAGGCCGACGGTGGCGCCACCGAACAGCACACTCGCCATCGGGGCGCCCGTGGCCAACGATTTCTTGGTGCCGCAGAAGAGCAGCGCGATCCTGTCCTCGCGCGGCAGGCCCAGCCAGCCGCCGGCGTTCCAAGTGAGCCACAGCACGAACGCCAGCAGCGCCAAGATGAGCGGCACGGCGATAAACAGGTCTGCGAGCTGCAACCCGCGCCACGAACCGGACACCCGGAGGTCTGAGAAGGCGCCGTAGATGATGAGGCAGATCACTGCCTGATCGAGGTACTTGAGCCGCGACTTGTGCTTGGCCATGAAGCCGGCCGTCGCGAACCGCGACAGCTGTCCCAAGATGAACGGCAGCAGCAACTGGACGGCCACCCCGAGCGCCTGATCGAAGCCGATGCCACCCCCGTTGGAGCCGGGGATGAACAACATCGCGAGGAGGGGAGTGATCACGACGCCCGCGAGGTTGGACGCGGTGGCGGAGACCATGGCGGCGGGAACGTTGCCGCCCGCAAGCGAGGTCATGGTGATCGACATCTGCACCGTCGACGGAACCAGACAGAGGAAGATCAGGCCGATCTTGACCGGATCCGACAGCCAGCCGTCGGGCAGCGCCGACATCGGCAGCGCCAAGAGCGGGAAGACCACGAAGGTGGTCAGCAGGATCGTGAGGTGCAGCCGCCAGTTGACCAAGCCGGCCTTCGTCTCGGCGGCCGAGAGCCGTGCGCCGTAGCCGAAGAAGAGGATGAACACGCCCACCTTGGTGACGATGTCGAAGATCTCCGCGGGCCGGCCGCTGATGGGCAGGAGCAGGCCCAGCGTCAGGGTCGCGAGGATGACAACGACGGTGGGGTCCAGTTTGAACTTCACGGGCTGGGGATCTCCTTGAGGCGGGCGGTCAGCGGCCCGCGGACGGCGTTGGCGACGATCACCGACTCCGCCCGACGGAGGTCGTCGACGGTGAAGGCCGCTTCCTCGATGCTATCGGCCCCGATCAGGGCCGGGTCGTCGAGGATGGCTCGCCGCTGCACGCTGTCTAGGATCCCGAGATCGAGCGGGGGAGTCACCCACCTCTCGTCGATGCGGGCGAACACGCTCGTGCGGGCGCCTTCCAGCACGACACCGTCGACGGTGTGGCCGATGGCGTCGAACGCACCGTGGCGGGTGGCGAAGGCCGTGGCGTCGTCGAAGTGTGCGCGGTCCGTGGTCTTGTGAATCGACCACGGTGTGGGCGACCAAGCGGCGGGGGCGATGACGACGTCGACGGGTTCGACGGTGGGGGTCAGGGGAGCGTGGGTGACGGCCGAGGCGCCGTCGGGAGCGACGTCGATGCCCACTCGCCACGCGCCCGGGGGCGTCTGGGCGATGGCGTCGGCGACCGGGTCCGTCCGAAGCGGGATGCCGAGCGCGGCGGAGGAGCGCGACAGCCGTCGACGATGCAGTTCGGCCAGTGGCGCGACCCCGTCGACGACCCGAATGGCCTCGCGCAGGTGCACGTCGGGAGTGAGGCCGGTGGCGAAGGCCGCCTTCGCGATGCACTCCTGCCACTCGCTTTCGGCGGTGCTGTCGGCCACCACGCCCGAACCGATGCCCAGACGCGCCCGGCCGGCCTCGTCGATCTCCAACGTCCGGATGGCGATGTTGAGGGTGGCGCGGCCGTCCTCGATCACCCCGAGGCTCCCGGTGTAGAGCCCGCGCTCGTCTCGCTCGACGCCGTCGATGATGCGCATGGAGGCGAGCTTGGGGGCACCCGTGATCGAGCCGCAGGGAAAGGTGGCCCGCAGAAGATCGCCGAGCCCCACGTCGGGACGAAGCCGGCCGGTCACGGTGCTCGTCATCTGCCAGAGCCGCCCGACGGCTTCCACCTCGAAGAGCGCAGGGACGGAGACGTCGTCGGCCACTTGGCTCAAGTCGTTGCGGAGCAGGTCCACGATCATGAGGTTCTCGGCGCGATTCTTCGGGTCGTCGCGAAGGGCCGACGGGTCGGATTCGATCGGCGCGGTGCCCTTCATCGGCCGGCTGGTGGCGAGGCCGTCGCGCACGTCCAGGAACAGCTCGGGCGAGAGGCTCAGCGTCCACGCGGCCGCAGGTTCCGGCAGGTGCGCAAGTACGCCGAATGCCACCGGCTGCCGCTCCCGGAGCCGGCGATATAGGGCGCGGGGGTCGCCGCTAACGGTCGCGTGGACGCGGTGCGTGTAGTTGACCTGGTAGCAGGTGCCGGCCGCGATAGCCTCTTTCACCGTCTGAATCCCGGCCGCGAACTCGTCGGCGGTGACGTCGTGCGCGGCGTCGATGAGGCCGGCCGGGGTGGACGGGAGGAAGGCGTCCGGATCGACGGCGAAGCGGTGTGCGAACCAGAACAATGCCGCGTTACCGGTGTAGGGGAGCCGCGCGAAGCAGTGCCAGCCGCGGCTCCAGCCTGCGCGCAGGGATGAGTCGATCGAATCCAGCCCCACCAGATCCACCGATTGGAGCGCGGTGAGCAGCGTCGCGCTACCGGCGAGGGCGTCGTCGAGCAGCACGAAGGGTTCCATGGCGCACAGGCTACTGTTTTCCGGGTGATGATCGAGGTGACCGAGAGCGACGACCCGCGGCTGGTGGACTTCGTCGGCCTGCGTGACGCCCAACTCCGACGCGGCGCCGAGGGGCGATTCATCGCCGAGGGGTACAAGATCATCGAGCGCGCCTTCGCCGCAGGCTGTACCCCGAGAGCACTCTTGCTGCAGCCGCGTTGGCTCGACGGGTTGCGCCCCCTGCTCGACGCTCACCCGGACGTGCCCGTTCACATCGCCACGGAGGCCATGATCGAGCGCGTGAGCGGCTTCCATGTACACCGGGGTGCGCTGGGCTCCTTCGACCGGCCCGCGGAATCGAGCTGGGAATCGATCCTGACCGGACGGCGGGTGTTGGTGTGCGAGGAGATCGTGGACCACGCCAACACAGGCGCCATCTTCCGGCTCGCGGCCGGCTTGGGCTGGGACGCGGTGGTGGTTTCGCCCGGTGGCGCCGACCCGTTGTATCGGCGGGCGATCAAGGCCTCCATGGGGGCGTCGCTGACGGTGCCGTGGCGCCGCATGGCTCACGCCGACGACCTTCAGCTGCTGCGCGACGCGGGCTTCACGGTGGCGGCCACCACCCTCGCGCCCGGCGCCGTATCGCTGCCGGACTATCAGGCCCCGGAGAAGCTGGCGGTGCTGTTGGGCACCGAGGGATCGGGGCTCAGCGAGGCGTGGACGAGGGCCGCCGATGTGGCCCTCACGATCCCGATGACGGACGCAGTCGATTCATTCAACGTGGCCACCGCGGCAGCCATCGTCGGATACACGCTGCGCTGACTCAGGCCTCCTCGCCGACGGGGCTGAAGGACTTGGCCTTGGGGGAGACGGGCCAGTCCTCGGGGTACAAGGGGGCCAGCTCTGCCACCTGCTTGTCCAGATGGCGACGGTTGCGGGCAGAGAGCCGATCGCCGTAGACGGTGCCGTTGAGGTGATCGGTCTCGTGCTGGAGGCAGCGAGCCAGCAGGCCGTCGCCGACAACCGTGACGTCGTTGCCGTAGGCGTCCTGGCCGGTGCACGTGGCCACATCTGGGCGGGCGACCGGGGCGTACCCGCCGGGGTAGGACAGGCAGCCCTCGTCGGTGGCGTCGAGGTTGCGGTCCTTGCCCTCGGGGAGGGTGACGACGGGGTTGCACACGACGCCGCGCTGGATGCGGCCGTCCTTGTCGGGGCATTCGTACACGAACACGGAGCGTCCGATGCCCACCTGTGTGGCGGCCAGACCGACGCCTTCCGCGGCGCGCATGGTGGCGAACATGTCGCGCAACAACTGGTGGAGTTCGTCGTCGAAAGCGGTCACCGGCTCGGTCTTGGCATGCATGACCGGGGTGCCCCACCGGGTGATCGGCAGCACAGTGCCGCCCTGCATGAGATCCTGCTGAGCCTTCTCCGTCATGTCGCCTCCAGAGGTAAGTCGTGTCGGCTGACAAGTATGCCGCACGGGTGTCGATGGCCGCCCCACCCGTGCACCTGGGCCACACTGGAGCAGTGGAGCACCTTCCCCCCGGCTGGGCCGCGCTGATCGCGGACTACGCCGCGCACCTCGGCAGTGAGCGCGGGCTGTCCGCGCACACCGTGCGCGCGTACAGCACAGACCTGAAGGAGTTGGCGGCCCACGTCGACGTCGAGGCTCGCCGGGTCAATCTCTCGAAACTTCGCGGCTGGCTCGCCCACATGGATGAGGAGGGCGCCGCTCCCTCCACCTTGCAGCGGCGGGTGGCCTGCGTGCGTGGCTTCTTCGCGTGGGCCGAGCGGTCTGGCTTCCTGGACACCAACCCGGCCGGGCGCCTCAAGGCCCCCAAGAAGCGTCGGACGCTGCCCAAGGTGGTGTCGTCGACGGCGATGTCGACGACGTTCGCCAGCGCGGAGACGCGGGTCGCTGAGGACGACGACCCGATGGCCGTCCGGGATCTGGCAATGATCGAGCTGCTGTACTCGAGCGGTCTGCGCGTGTCCGAGCTCTGCAGCGCCGAGCTACGAGACGTCGATTGGGAACGCCGCTCCCTCACGGTGGCGGGCAAGGGCGGCAAGCACCGGGCGGTACCCATCGGCGCCCCCGCGGTGCGGGCGCTGGAGCGATGGCTCGCGGTGCGGGGCGAGATTGCGACGGGGGAGAGCCCGGACACGATCTTCCTCGGCGCTCGTGGCGGCCGGCTGGATCCGCGGGTGGCCCGGCGGGTGGTGCACGCTGCGACGGGGGCTGCGGGCGCCGGCAACGACGTGGGGCCGCACGGTCTGCGCCACGCCATGGCCACGCACCTGATCGAGGGTGGCGCCGATCTGAGAAGCGTGCAGGAAATGCTCGGCCACGCGTCGGTGGCCACCACGCAGATCTACACGCACGTCACGTCGGAGCGCCTCCGCTCGGCCTTCGAGCAGGCCCACCCACGCGCCTGACCGGCTACCGGGTCAGAATCAGGGGATCGATCAGCGAGCCGTCTTGCCAGGCCATCCAGTGCAGGTGGCAGCCGGTGGAGAGCCCCGTGTTGCCGACGCGCCCGATGACGTCGCCCGCGGCGACATCGGCGCCGACCTCCACAGTGATGCGCGGCATGTGCGTATGTGCGGTCGTCACCCGGCCGTGATCCACGAAGACGCGGAACCCGTAGGCCGCGGAATATCCGGCATTGACGATCCTGCCGGCCTGCCACGCCCGGATCGGGGTGCCGCAGGGCGCGGCGATGTCGACCCCGTCGTGAAGCTTGGTGACCCCGGTGATGGGGTGGCGGCGCATCCCGAAGCGCGAGCTGATGGCGCCGGCCACTGGCAGCACGCCGCCGGCGAGCGGCACCGATGCCTCGTTGATCCGGGGAGGCGACGGCGGTGTGGCCCCGCGCGGCAGGAGACGAACCACAGGTTCCGCCGCGTACGCCAGCGGATCGGCGTATGACGTCCCGTCGGTCAGGCCCCAATGGAGGCAGGCTGTCGCGACGCAGTGGCCGGCGACCAGAGTGCCGATCGGGTCACCTGCAGCGACGGCGTCGCCCTCGGAGACGCCGGCCCTGACCGGTTGGTAAGTGGTGCGCCATCCGTTGCCGTGATCGATAGAAACGGTGGGCCGCCCGGCCACCACCCCGGCGAAGTGCACGCGACCCTCCGCGGCGGCGCGGACTGCTCGCCCAGTCTCGCCGGCCAGATCGACGCCGCGGTGACCGGCGGCGAACCGACCCACGTCGTCGAACCCGCGAAGGACGGAGCCGTCCACCGGCCGCGCCAACGTGAAGCCGTCGGCGTGGGCGGGCCAGACGCCCAGGAGGAGTGTTGACAGGGCGAACAGAAGAGAGACCGCAACGCGCATGCCCTCACTTTCGACAACCAGTACCCGGATTTTTCATCCGCCGAGGAATCTGTGGACAACTCGCACCGTTTGGTGGGGCTGACCGCCGCGGTCTAGGATGGTCACCGCAACCCGCATGGGTTGACATCGCATGTGTCGTTCGGAGTCATTCCGACGCCCGTCGCGTGGTCTCTTCTCTTCAGAGCGGAGTGCGGCGAGCAGGGCACATCAGGACCAACCACCAGTGGGGCCTCAGCGCTCCACCCGAATTCAGGTGGGGCTTCGCCCTGCCGCGAAAGGAACGGCCATGGCCGTCGTCACCACTCGCCAGCTGCTGGAATCCGGCGTTCACTTCGGGCACCAGACCCGTCGTTGGAACCCGAAGATGAAGCGCTTCATTTTCACCGAGCGCAACGGCATCTACATCATCGACCTCCAGCTGTCGCTCAGCTACATCGACAAGGCCTACGCCTTCGTCAAGTCCACCGTCGCCCGCGGCGGCCAGGTGCTGTTCGTCGGCACCAAGAAGCAGGCCCAGGAGGCCATCGCCGAGCAGGCCACCCGCGTCGGCATGCCCTACGTCAACCAGCGTTGGCTCGGTGGCATGCTCACCAACTTCCACACCGTCACCAAGCGCATCCAGCGCCTCAAGGAGCTTGAGGGCATGGACTTCGAGGACGTGGCCGGCTCCGGTCTCACCAAGAAGGAACTGCTTCAGCTCGAGCGCGAGAAGATCAAGCTCGATCGCACCCTCGGCGGCATCCGCGACATGGCCAAGACCCCTCAGGCGGTCTGGGTCGTCGACACCAAGAAGGAGCACCTCGCGGTCGACGAGGCCCGCAAGCTGAACATCCCGATCGTCGGCATCCTCGACACCAACTGCGATCCCGACGAGGTCGACTACGCCGTTCCCGGCAACGACGACGCCATCCGCTCCGTTGGTCTGCTGACCCGCATCATCGCCGACGCCGTCGCCGAGGGCCTCATCGAGCGCTCGTCCGGCCGCACCGGCGAGGAGACCGTCGCCGAGCCCATGCCCGATTGGGAGCGCGAGCTCCTGGGCGCGGACGAGGCCGCCGCTGAGGCTCCCGCCGCCGACGAGGCTGCTACCGAGGCTCCGGCTGAGGCCGCCGTCGAGGCTCCCGCAGAAGAGGTCCCCGCCGCTGAGGCCGAGGATGCTGCTCCCGAGGCCGAGGCCACTGAGGCCGACGCCACCGAAGCCAAGTGAACTAACGAACAAGCAAGACGGGAAGACTGAACATGGCTATTACTGCCGCTGATGTGAAGAAGCTGCGCGACGCCACCGGCGCCGGCATGATGGACGCCAAGAAGGCCCTCACCGAGGCCGACGGCGACTTCGATAAGGCCGTTGAGGCCCTGCGTATCCACGGTCTGGCCAAGCAGGCCAAGCGCGCCGACCGCGAGGCCAGCAACGGCATCGTCGCCGGCCGCGACGGCGCCCTCATCCAGTTCGCCGCCGAGACCGACTTCGTCGCCAAGAACGCCGAGTTCGTCGGCCTGGCCGAGGAAATCGTCGACGCCGTCATCAAGGCCGGTGCCACCGACGTCGAGGCTGCCAACGCGGCAACTCTCGCCTCGGGCGCCACCGTGTCCGACGCCGTTCAGGAGCTGGGCGCCAAGATCGGCGAGAACATCTCCGTCGCCAACGCCGCCCTGTTCGACGGCACCACCCACCTCTACCTGCACCGTCGTGCGGCTGACCTGCCCCCGCAGGTCGGCGTGCTCGTCGAGTACACCGGTGACGCCGCTCTGGCCCACCAGGCCGCCATGCAGATCGCTGCCATGTCGCCGCAGTACACCACCCGCGAAGAGGTTCCGGCCGACATCGTCGAGAACGAGAAGCGCATCGCCGAGGCGACCGCCCGCGAAGAGGGCAAGCCCGAGGGCGCGATCTCTCGCATCGTCGAGGGCCGCGTCGGCGGTTACTACAAGGACGTCGTCCTCGTGGACCAGCCGGCCGTGTGGGAAGACAAGAAGTCTGTCGGTGACGCCCTCAAGGCTGGCAACACCGAGATCAAGCGCTTCGTGCGGTTCGCCGTCGGCGCCTGAGACTGACGCTATCCAGTAGAGTTACGTGCGCCGCGACCTTCATGGTCGCGGCGCACGTGCCATGTCAGCGACTTGAGGAGTGCAGGTGGCC
>DYZF01000010.1 GCA_020741375.1 Tessaracoccus flavescens | reverse complement strand
TCGCCCCAACCACGGTCCACAGAACAGCCGACGAGATTTCGATACGCCCGGCGACTCCGTCACGCGGACTACTCAATCAGCGGTGTGAGCGGGCTACTCAATCAGCGGTTTTTCGCGCTGAAGAGAGGAGCGGCCCAGTCGTTAACGGCGACGGCGACCCGTCATGCGGAACAGCCACGCGAAGGCCCGCGGGAACATCCGCGCGAACGGAGCGAACAGCGCCCAGCGCCACGGCACGTAGGATCGCGGTTGGGGCGATGCCGCAGCACCGCGACCACCGAATCCGCGACCTGCGCCGGCGTCATCGTCCCCACCAGCGCCTCCACCTTCGGCACCCGATCGACGGAGCCGGGGTTGGCCTCGAAGTAGTCGCTGTGCACGCGGGCGGGCGTGAGGGAGGCCACGTTGATGCCGGTGCCCCAGAGGTCTTGGCGCAGCGCCTCGGTGAAGCCGCGCAGCGCGAACCGCGACGCCGCGTAGCCGACGGCCCCGGGCCACGGCACCACCGACACCGGCGAGTTGATCTGCAACACCGTCCCAGAGCCGCGCTTTAGCATCGGCTCAATGAAACCCCTCGTCACATGGAAGGCGGCCAGGTACGGCAGCGCGATCTGGTCCGCCGCCTCCTCGTTGCTGGTCTCCTCAATCGCCAAGAAGCGACCTGCGCCCGCGTTGTTGATCACCACGTCTGGCACGCCCTGCTCCGCCAAGATCTGGGCGCAGACGGCGGCCGTGGCGTCGCCGTCGGAGAGATCGACGGCGTAACTCACGCCCCCGGTCTCCACGGCTAGGGCGGCGAGTCGGTCGGCGCGTCGGGCCAGCAGCACCACCCGCATGCCGTCCGATGCGAGTCGCCGCGCGATCGCCTCCCCGATACCGCCCGATGCCCCGGTCACCACCGCTAATCCTGTGCTCATGGGGAAAGTCTAGGATCGGTGGAATGGACGATCGGGTGGCAGAGGAACTGGCCGCGGCGCTTGACGACGCAGGGCTCACTCGCCGCCCGCTCGCCGTCTTGGATCTGGACGCCGTCGACGACAACCTCGCCGACCTGCGCCGTCGCGCCGCGGGCAAGCCCATCCGGGTGGCATCGAAATCGCTGCGCGTGCGTCGCCTCCTCGAGCACGCCCTCAAGGCCGACGGCTACGCCGGCACGCTGGCGTTCACGCTCAACGAGGCGCTCTGGCTGGCCGCGACCGGTGTCCGCGACCTTGTCGTCGCCTACCCCACAGCCGACGCCGACGCCCTCCGCCAACTCGCTGCCGACGACGAAGCCCGCGCCGCGATCACCCTCATGATCGATTCGCCGCAGCATCTCGATCTCATCGACGGCGCCGCGCCCGGCCACGCTGAGCTGCGGGTCGCCATCGAGCTCGATGCCGCCTACGCGCCGATGCGCGGGGTGCGCTTCGGGGCGCTGCGGTCGCCGCTGCGCACCGCGGACGCGGTCGCAGGGTTGGCCCGCGACGTGGTGTCGCGGCCCGGTTTCCGGCTGGTCGGTCTGATGGCCTACGAGGGGCAGATCGCGGGGGTCGCCGATTCCGGGGCGAGTGCTTACCGCCGTGCCGTGCGGCAGATGAAGGTGCGTTCCGCCCGCGAGTTGGCGGTGCGGCGTGCGGCCGCCGTCGACGCCGTCCGCCGAATCGCCGACCTCGAGTTCGTCAACGGCGGCGGCACCGGCTCCCTCGAAACCACTGGTGTGGAGACGGCTGTGACGGAGGTCGCGGTGGGGTCCGGCGTCGTCGGGCCCGGCCTGTTCGACGGCTACCGCGGCTTCCGCCCCACCCCCGCGCTGCACTTCGGCCTCAACGTAGTGCGTCGCCCGGGACCGCTGGTGGCGACCCTGCTCGGCGGCGGCTGGATCGCCTCCGGGCCGCCCGGCCGCGACCGACTCCCCACCATCGCCTGGCCTGCCGGGCTCCGCTATGCGCCCGACGAGGCCGCGGGCGAGGTGCAGACGCCCGTGATCGGCCCCGCGGCCGCCCGGCTGAGGGTGGGCGACACCGTCTGGCTGAGGCACGCCAAGGCCGGCGAATTGGCCGAGCGGGTGGCGAGCTACGCCGTCGTCCGGCGGGTTGACGGGGCGCTGAGGGTTGTCGACGAATGGCCCACGTATCGGGGGGAAGGAATAGTCACCCTATGAGCAGCCACGGCGCAGCTGACAAGGGGAAACGGTGGCGCAACTGGAGCGGCGCCGTCGAATGCCGGCCCTCGGAGGTGGCGCGGCCGACCACGGAAGGCGAGCTGTCCGCGCTCCTCGTCCGGGCGTCCGAGCAGGGCAGATGTGTGCGCGCCGTCGGTGCCGGGCATTCGTTCACGCCGCTCGTCGCAACCGACGACGTCATGGTCTCGCTCGACGCGCTGAGTGGCGTGGTCGCCGTCGACGAGGCGACGGGCGAGGTGACGCTGTGGGGTGGCACGCGGATCCGCGACATCGCCGGCCTGCTGGCGCCGTGGAACCTGGCGCTGCCCAACATGGGCGACATCGACGCCCAATCCATCGCCGGCGCCATCTCCACCAGCACGCACGGCACGGGGCTGGGTTTCACCGGCTACTCCGGGCTGATCTCCGGCTTGCGGCTGGCGCTGCCGGACGGCCGGATCGTTGAGGGCCCCGGTGGTGGGGCGTCGACGGGGTCGGCTCCCTCCTCCGCGGGGGCAGCTACCGGGCAGACGCTGGGGGATGAGTTCTTCGACGCCGCCCGAGTGGGTCTGGGAGTGATGGGCATCGTCACGCAGGTGCGGCTTTGTTGCGTGCCCGCGTTCACGCTGGAGGCAACCGAGACCACCGAGCCGATCGACGGCGTCCTCGACAGTTTCGTGGAGCGAGCCCGCGCCGTCGACCACCTGGAGTTCTTCTGGTTCCCCGGCATGCCGCGCGCCACCGTCAAGCAGTTGCGCCGCTTGCCTGCCGACGCCCCGCGCAAGCCCATGACCACCGTCGACCGGCTGGTGAACCGGGAATTGCTCGGCAATGGTCTGTTCGGCGCGATGGACGCCGCGGCCGCCCGCCTGCCCGCGTTGGCTCGCCCGGTGCGCGAGGTGGCGTCGCGACTGATGGCGGGCCAGCCCGTCACCGACGCCTCGCACCGCGTCTACGTGGCCCCGCGGCGCGTCCGGTTCCGGGAGACGGAGTACGCGATGCCGTTGGAGGCGTTCGACGGTGTGGTCAGGCAGGTGGAACGCGCCATTGTCGCGTCGGGCGAGGAGGTGACGTTCCCGCTGGAGGTGCGGACGGCCGCGGCCGACGACACCTGGCTGGGGACGGCGTCGGGCCGCGAGAGCGTGTACGTCGCCGTGCACCGCTACCACCGCGAGCGGTTCGCACCGCTCTTGGCCGCCGTCGAGCCCGTGTTCGCGGCGTACGACGGCCGCCCGCACTGGGGCAAGGAGCACACGCTGACTGCGGAGCGCTTAGCCGAGTTGTACCCCCGTTTCGACGATTTCCGCAGTCGGCGAGCCGCCGTCGATCCGGGCGGCGTGCTCCTCAACGCCCACACGCGCGCCCTGCTCGACGCCT
>DYZF01000009.1 GCA_020741375.1 Tessaracoccus flavescens | reverse complement strand
GATCAATGACCGAGGCAACCTTTGAGATCGAGATCACACCCGCCGACGGCGTCCTCCCCGCCACCGGGCGGTTCGACTTCGCCAAGGTGTGGAGCGGCGACGCCCAAGGCGTCAGCAAGGGCGTCATGTTGTCGGGCGGCAACCCGGCGGAGGGGACTGCGGGCTACGTCGCCCTCGAGGTGTTCGAGGGCCTGCTCGCCGGCAGGCGCGGGTCGGTCGCGTTCCAGCAGTTCGGCACCATGTCGGGCGGCACACAAGATCTCCGGTACGAGATCGTTCCCGGTTCCGGCACGGAGGAGTTGGCCGACATCACCGGTGTCTTGGAACTCAACGTCGACGCCGAGGGCGTCCACCGGGTCCAGTTCCAGCTGAACTAGCGGTGTGCTCAGGCGGCTGACGGGGCTCGGAGGGCGTTCGCGCCGCCGGAGATGTCGTCGAGAGCGGAGATGATCGGCGCCACCAACTGCTTCTCCTCGGCCTCCAGCAACTCGGTCAGATGGTCGCGCGTCCTGGGGCCGATGAGCGCAGAGGCCACCTGTGGAGCATCGCGCACCCACAGCAGCGCGACCTGCGCCGTTGTCAACCCCAGCCCTTGAGCCGCATGAGCGACGGCGCTGACGATCGCTTCCGAGCGCGATTGACGGTAGGGCTCCACGAACCAGCCGAAGTGCTCCGTGGCCGCCCTCGAATCACGAGGGGTTCGGTTGCCCAGATACTTGCCGGTCAACGCCCCTCGGCCGAGGCTCGACCAGGCCAGCAGACCCAACTTGTGGTGCGCGGCGGCCCCGATGACCTCCACCTCGGCGCGGCGGGCCAAGAGCGAGTACTCCACCTGAACGCTGGAGAGTGGACTGCGGCTCCGGTCCGCTTCCTGCCAGGTGGCCGCGGTGGCCGTCTGCCAGCCCACGAAGTTCGACACACCGACGTAGCGGGCCATGCCCTTGGAGACAGCCGTGTCGAGCGCCGAAAGCGTCTCTTCCACGGGGGCATCGCCCCATGCGTGGACCTGCCAGAGATCCACATGGTCGGTGCGCAGCCGGCGCAGTGAGCCCTCCAGGTCGCTCAGCAGCGCCCCGCGCGAGGTGTCGATGACTCGCTTGCCGTCACGGACGACGAAGCCGGCCTTGGTGGCCACCAGCACAGACTCGCGGGGGAGTCCTTCGGCGAACGCCTTGCCGATCATCTTCTCGGCCACACCACCGCCGTAGGCGGGCGCGGTGTCAACCAAGTTGCCGCCAGCCTCGGAGAAGTCGTGCAGCAGGTGCCGGGCCGCCGTCCACTCCACGTCGCGACCCCACGACATGGTGCCGAGACCCAAGCGGGAGACGTGGAGCCCGGAGGCGCCGAGTGGGCGAAGTTGCATCCTTCGAGCCTAGGCGACGAGGACGCCGGTCAAGATCAGCACAGCGACGATCGCGGCGATCGCAAGGCGGTAGACGACGAAGATGCGGAAGTTGTGCGTCGAGATGTAGCGCAGCAGCCACGCGATCACTGCGTAGCCGATGACGAATGACAAGACGGTGGCGACGATCGTCGGCCCCCACGCCGCGGTGGCGTCGTCGCCGATGTCCTTCAGCTTGTAGATGCCGGAGCCGAAGACTGCGGGGATCGCCAGCAGGAACGCGTAACGGGTGGCGGCCTCACGGGTGTACCCGAGGAAGAGGCCACCGGAGATCGTGGCCCCCGAGCGCGAGACGCCGGGGATGAGCGCCGCAGCTTGGAACAGGCCGTAGAGGATGCCGTCGCGCCACGACAGTTGCTTGAGCTCGCGGGTGTTGTCCGACCCGTGACGATCCGCGATCGCGAGGATGATCGCCACGCCGGCGAGCATCGCGACCGTAACCCACAGGTTGCGGAACGTGGAGTCGATCTGGTCTTGGAACAGCAAACCCAACACCACGATGGGGATGGATCCGAGGATCACCAGCCAGCCCATGCGGGCGTCGGGATCGCCTCGGTCCACCTTGCCGGCGAGCGCGCCGAACCACGCCTTGATGATGCGCCAGATGTCCTTGCGGAAATACACCAGGACAGCAGTCTCAGTGCCCAGCTGAGTGACGGCGGTGAAGGCCGCGCCGGGATCCCTGCCATCGAACAGGAGCTGGCCGACGATCGACACGTGGGCGCTCGACGAGATCGGCAGAAACTCCGTCAACCCCTGGACGATGCCCAAGACGATGGCCTCGAACCATCCCATTGCTGTTACCTCCCCGGTGGACAAACCAGCGCACACCCTACTCCGAACGCTCCTCCAATCCGGTATTCGACGGGCGGCTAGGCTGGCTCCATGACGAAGGTGGTCCTGATCCGGCACGGCCGTTCCACGGCCAACGCCGACGGCGTCCTCGCCGGACGGGCTCCCGGGGTGGCGCTCGACGAAACGGGCCGCGAGCAGGCAAGGACGCTGCGCTCCCTGCTGGCCGGCGTCGACGTGGCGGCGGCCTACACGTCACCGATTCAGCGCTGCCGGGAGACGGCCGAACTCGCCGGATTCCCCGACGCGACGGTGCTCGACGAGGTCAGCGAATGCCACTACGGGGAGTGGACCGGCGCCAAGCTGGCCGATCTGGTGTCCACCCAGCTGTGGACCGACGTGCAAGAGCGGCCCAGCCAAGTCTCGTTCCCGGGCGGGGAATCCATGCGCGACATGTTCGACCGAACCGCTGCCGCTCTGACGAGCATCGCCGAGCGTCACGGAGCGGGCGACACGGTCGTCATCTTCTCCCACGGGGATCCGATCAAGGCGATGCTTGCCCACGCCCTTGGCCTCGATCGCGACGATTTCCAGCGGCTCCACGTGAACCCCGCCAGCGTCAGCGTCGTCGATTTCTCCCGCGCCGCACCCATGGTGCTGTGCATGAACGGGGGAGGCGACGTGGCCGCCCTCCTGAAGTCGTCCACCGGGCCCGTGATCGGCGGCGGCGACGTCGCCACGCCACACTAGGCTGACGCGCATGCTGATCGAGTTCACCCGCCCGGATCGCTGCGTCGTCGGCACCGTGGGCCAGCCCGGGCAGAGGCTGTTCCTGATCCAAGTGGCGCAGGGCAGTCAACTGGTGGCCGTCGCCGTCGAGAAGCAGCAGGCCCAACTGTTGGGCGTCCGCGTCGGCGAGGTGCTCGATCAACTGGCCGATCTCGGACATCCCGTTCCGCCGCCGTCGGACCCGCTCGACATGGGTCCTCTCGACGCGCCGCTCGAGGTGGCATTCCGTGCCTCCGCGATCGGGCTGGCCTGGGATCACGAACGCGCCAGGCTCGTCCTGGAGCTGATCTCCAGCGAGGCGGACAACGATCTCGGTGAGCCATCCAT
>DYZF01000008.1 GCA_020741375.1 Tessaracoccus flavescens | reverse complement strand
CCAGCCTGACAGAGAACGCGCCATGAGGCTGGGCCCACGATGCCGTCGACTCGGAGGCCGTACCAGTACCCCTGGAAGTCACGGACTGCGCGGTCGGTCTTGGGGCCGAAGATGCCGTCGACGGCGATCGTCGGGTACCACTTCTTGGTGTGCGAGGCGTACTTGCCTCCGTGGTGGTAGTTGTACAGCGCCTGGATCGACTTCACGCAGGTGCCGCGGCTGTTCAGGCGCCACATTGAGTCGACGCACGTCGCAGCTGCTGCTTCCTGAGCCGGGGCGATGGCGACCAGCGAGGCCACCGTGAGGCCCAACGCCACCAGCGACGACCTGAGTTTGTTCTTGAGCTTCATTGCGTTCCTCTCTCTGGGTGGGCGCCAGCGTAACCGCCGGCAGGGTCACCTTCGGCTGCCTTGTAACGCCGTCCGCGAACGGCTCGGGGTGCAACACTGGCCGCATGCCCGACACCGAAGAGCGCCAGCCCCGACTCACCGGCGAGCGCGTCGACCGCGCCGTCAAGACCAGCGCCACAACCGCCGTCGATCTCATCGCCGACGGCGCCACCCCCACCGCCCACGACGTCGCTCCCGAATGACCTAACCCACCGGCGTCCACCCCCACCCCCGAGTGACCCCAGCCAAGGAGATCCCGTGCCGAAGACCAACAAGGATGGCAGCGCCAAGCAGTCGGAGCTGCCGTCGACGATCAAGCGGTCGTCGAAGAAGGCCCAGCGCACCTACGCCCACACGTACGACGCCGCGATCGAGCAGTACGACGACGAGGAGCGCGCCCAGCGGACGGCGTTCGCGTCGCTGAAGCACACCCACGAGAAGGTGGGCGACAAGTGGGTTGCGAAGAAGGAGGCCGGGCCGTCGGACGAGCGCGCGGAAAAGGGTGGCCTCAACGATCTGGAGTCGGCCGGCGGGGTGGACGCGAACGCCACCAAGGAACACCTGCTATGGCGCGCCCGGCAGCTCGACGTCAAGGGCCGGTCGCGGATGACGAAGGCTGAGCTCGTCGAGGCGTTGCAGAAGGCCAACGACCGCGCCACCCGCAAGGCGAACGAGCGCTGACGCCCCGCCCCGGCGACGGCCATCAAGTCCGCAACTCAGGACAAGCGGAGGGGTCGCGCCCGGCCTAGAGTCGGAGCAACGCCCACGCCTGAGGAGGCACGATGCCCCCGCTCCCACGCCCTACGCGCTCGCGTCGAGCCAAGCGAGGATCTGCGCGGCGGCGTCGTCGGCTGAGAGGTCGGTGGTGTTGAGGACCAGGTGCGGGTGCCGGGTGAGCAGGTCCTCTGCCAACAACAGTCCGTTCTCCGACGTCATCGTCCACTGCTCCTCGAGCTCACGGACGTTTCCGTCCGACCACTCGACGTCGCGCTTCGAGGCCTTGTGCAGCAGGCGTTCCTCGGTGCGGTTGCGGGTGAGGCGGGTGTCGAGGTCGGCGCGGAGCTCGACGAAGGCGACGTCACCGTCGAAGAGATCGACGTAGTGCTCGATGATTCGGCGGTCGTCCTCGGAGTCGAGGGCCCAGACGAGACTGAAGACGAGGTCGACGCCGTGGGCTCGCGCTTCCTGGAGGATCCGGTTGCGGAACTCGGAGTTGAGGATGTTGAACGGCGGTGTTCCGTAGCCGAAGACCTCGATCAGCGGCTCGAGCGTCATGTGGTTGTGGAACAGCCGGAAGCGGCCGGTCTTCGCCAGCGCGCGACCCACCGTCATCTTCCCCACGGCGGGCGGCCCGAACACCAACAACAGCATGGTTCGGAGCGTACCCCGATGGGTGTTCGGCGACAGGCCTTGGGCGCTGGGCTGCGGCGGGCCGGTTGCTGGGGTTTGGCCGAGCCGGCGATTGCGTGCGGGGGATTACGCTGAGCGGGTGGCTGATCAAGTAATTGCCGTTGTCGCGGTCCTGCTGACCATCGTCGGCGTGACTGGCATCGTCGTGCCCGTCGTGCCCGGCAGCCTGTCGGTGATCGCCGGCCTGCTGGCATGGGCGATCTGGGGCGGCGCGGGGACGCTGGGCTGGGTGGTGTTCGGTATCGGCACCGCGCTCGTGCTGGCCGGCATGTCGGCCCAGTACCTGATCACGGGTCGCGGCTTGAAGCGCCGCAACATCCCGAGCCGGTCGGTGGTGATCGGGCTCGTGAGTGGGGTCGTCGGCCTGTTCGTCCTGCCGTTCTTCGGGCTCCCGATCGGGTTCGCGGCGGGTTTGCTGCTGTCCGAGTGGTGGCGAGTGCGCGACTGGAAGGCTGCGTTGTCGTCGAGTTGGGCGGCGCTGAAGTCGGTGGGTCTCGGGCTGCTGGTCGAGTTGGCGTGCGCGCTCGCCGCTGCGACCACCCTGCTGGTCGGCGTGCTCACCCACCTGTTCTAGGAACTCATCTGTGCAGCGTCGTCGGGCAGGGTTTCCGCCGGACGCAACGCCCTGATGATGGGCGGAAGTGATCCGGCGGCTAACCCCTGGAATCAGCCCCGAACCTGAGTCCTGCCAGCCTTTCCAGTCAGGGAGCGGATTGACGCTCAGGGCGTGATTGCTACTGGTGAAGGTCCGTTAGGGACGCTCCCAGCTGGCGATCGGGCCCTCGACGACCTCGAAGATCGGGTGCGCGGCCGGCGTCGAGAGCCGCGGCTCCCACTCCGGTGCGCGGACGCGGACCTTGGCGCGCAGATGATCCAACTCGAACTGGAGTTGCTCCGTTGTCACGTGGAGCACAAGCTCGGGGTTGGGCGGGTGCTCGATGCGGGAACTATCGAATCGATAGCCACGACCAGTGGCCTCCGCCTGGAGGGCCCACAGGTACGTGGCGATCGCCTCGCTCGGCTGTGCGGTCTCCTTGAACCGCTCGAGCTGGGGGTGCGAACGATAGCCGCGCGTCCTGCCGGCCAACACTGCCTGCGCGAGCAAGCCCTCCCGCCAGCCCGCGACGAGGGCCGCTCGGTCGAGCAGACTGGGGTTGAGGCTCCACAGCCTCATCGGGTTCCCACCGCCTCGCGATCCTGGAAGGCCTTGGTCATCATGATCGTGACGAGGAGGAACAGCTCGAAGGCGTTGGTGATGGCGCCGCTCGGGATCGGGAGCTGGACGGCGCTGCCGATGGTCATCACCACCGCGCCCACCAGCAGCCAAGCCCACTTCTGAGGAGAGCGAGGTAGGCGGCGGCGAACGCTAGGAAGATGAAGGAATCCATGCCAACAGTCTGCCCGGTACTGTGCTGCCCATGCCCCGCATCATCCACACCGGCCAGGCGCTGGTCGACGCCACGGCACTGATCGAGCAACTGCCCCGGCGTGGGCAGAACTCCATGGCCGCCACGTGGAACCAGCAGGCCGGCGGGTCGGTCAATATCTTGGCTGCCGCCGCCAGGTCTGGGGCCGACGCCGTCCACGCCGGTGCGATCGGAACCGGCCCCAACGGCGACCTCATCCGCGCCGCCCTCGAAGCCGAAGGCGTCAGCTGGTCCGCCCCCGCCGTCGAGGATCGCGACACAGCCCTCTGCGTGGTGCTGGTGGAGCCCAGCGCGGAGCGCACCTTTGTCACCATGCTGGGCGCCGAACGTGAGATCTCCGTCGAATCGCTCTCGGCCAGCGACCCCCAGCCCGGCGACATCGTCTGCGTCACGGGCTACTCACTCGCCGTCGATTCCACTCGCGAACCCCTCGAGGCCTGGCTGGCGATGCTGCCCGACGGCGTCGAGGTGGTCCTCGATCCCGGAGCCGCCTTCGCCACGCTGCCCGCCGGGACCCGCGCCCGCATGATCGCCGCGACCACCGTCTGGACCTCCAATCAGGAAGAGGCCGACGACTACCTCGCCACGCTGGGCCTCGGGCGTGCGGACCACCCCGGCTCCGACATGGCCGACGCAGCCTCCGCGCTCGGCGGGCTGATGACCGACGTCGTCGTCATCGTCCGCGACGGCCCGCACGGTTGTGCGATCTCCCTCGATGGGAAGACCACCGACGTGGCGGGGTTCCCGCAGGAGCCTGTCGACACCAACGGCGCCGGTGACGCACACACCGGAGTCCTCGTCGCTGAGCGGGCCAAGGGCACCGAGTGGGTGGAGGCGTGCCGGCGCGCGAACGTCGCCGGAGCCATCACCGTCACCCGCCATGGCCCGGCGACTGCGCCCACCGCGGCCGAGATTGATGCGTTCCTCGCTGCGCGAGCCTGATTCCCACAATGCGCCCGCGCTGCCAGAATTCCGGGCATGACTGCAGCACACGGCTTTGACGAGGCCACCAAGAGTCGGCTGATCGAGACCAACGGCATCGACATCATCGACGAGTCCGAGCGGACCGCTAAGCCGAAGGATCTGTTCTGGCCATGGTTCGCGGCCAACGTGTCCGTGTTCGGTATGAGCTACGGCGCCTACATCCTCGATTTCGGGGTGTCGTTCTGGCAGGCGCTCACCGTGGCGCTCATCGGTATCCCCATCTCCTTCCTGCTGTGCGGCATCATCGCGATCGCGGGCAAGCGGGGGTCGGTGCCGACGATGGTGCTGAGCCGCGCGGCGTTCGGCGTCCACGGGCAGAAGGTGCCGGGCGTCGTGAGTTGGTTCCTGTCGATCGGTTGGGAAACGTTCCTCGCGATCATGGCGGTGTTGGCCACGTCGACGGTGTTCGAGCGGCTCGGCTTGGGCGGCGGCACCGTCACCAAGATCATCGCGGCGGTCGCCGTCGCGGCGCTCATCGTGGTGGCGTCGGTGCTGGGCTATCACACGATCATGAAGCTGCAGTCGGCGCTGACGTGGATCACCGGCGCGATCACCGTCGTCTACATGGCGCTCACCATCAGTCACATCGACTGGTCCGTGGTGCAGCAGATCCCGTCGGGCTCGACGGCGCAGACGATCGGCGCGTTGACGATGGTGATGACCGGCTTCGGGCTGGGCTGGATCAACATCGCGGCCGACTGGTCGCGGTACCAGCGCCGTGATGCGTCGAACGCGGCGATCATCGGGTGGAACACGTTCGGCGGCTCGATCGCGCCGATGATTCTCGTGGTGTTCGGTCTCCTGCTGGCCGGGTCTGACCCGAATCTGCGCGGCAGCATCGGCAACGATCCGATCGGCACCCTCGCCACCATCCTTCCCCTGTGGGTGCTGATCCCGTTCTGGATCACGGCCGTTCTGGCGCTGGTCTCCGGCGCAGTGCTGGGCATCTACTCCTCGGGCCTGACGCTGCTGAGCCTCGGCATCAACATTCCGCGCCCGGCCGCTGCGGCGATCGACGGCGTGATCCTGACCCTCGGCACCGTCTTCGTGGTGTTCTTCGCGGAGAACTTCCTCGGCCCGTTCCAGAGCTTCCTGCTGATCCTGGGCGTGCCGATGGCGTCCTGGGCCGGCATCCTCATCGCCGACATCATCAGCCGCAAGGCCCCCTACGACGAGATGGCCCTCTTCGACGCGAACGGTCGCTACGGGGCGTTCGACTGGGTGTCGATCGGCACCATGGTCGTCGCCACGATCATCGGATGGGGCCTGGTGATCAACCAGTTCGCAGGCGACGCGCCGTGGGCCAACTGGCAGGGCTACCTGCTGGAGCCGCTGGGGCTCGGTTCGCGCTCCATCGTCGACGGTGTGGAGCAGTGGGACGGCGTGTGGCCGTGGGCGAACCTCGGTGTGTTGCTGGCGTTGGTACTGAGCTTCGTCGTCACGCTGATCGCGCGTCGCGACACCATCGCCCAGCAGGAGGATCGGGCGTGATCGACGCAGGCGGGTCGGGCGTGAGCGACGGCGTTTCTGTGACGGGGTCGCGGGGCGCGGGCGGCGAGGCTGGCCCGTGGCTGGTGGTCATCGATCCGCAGCGCATCTTCGCCGATCCGGACTCCGACTGGGGGTCGCCGATGTGGGCGGACGCCGTCGAACGGATCCGGGAGTTGCTGCCTCGGTTTGAGGGCCGGACGATCATCACTCGTTGGGTGCCGCCGGAGACGGGGTCGCGGGTGGGGTCCTGGGATGCGTACATGAAGGCGTGGCCGTTCGCCGACCGGCCGGCCGACGATCAGTACTTCGATCTCGTGGACGAGTTGGCTGACGTGGACGCACTCCGCGTCGATGCCCCTACCTTCGGGAAGTGGGACGTGTTGGCGCCGATCGTTGGTGAGGCGGCGGAGTTGGTGATCACGGGGGTGTCGACGGATTGCTGCGTCGTATCGACGGTGCTGCCCGCGGCCGACGCTGGGGCGACGCTCACCGTCGTCACCGACGCGTGCGCGGGCTCGACCCCGGAGAACCACCAAGCCGCGCTGACGGTGATGGGGTTGTACCCGCCGCAGGTGCGGCTGGCGACCGTGACCGAGCTAGAGGCTCAGGCCAGCCAGCCGTAGGCCGGGTAGGACGTTTCCTCCGAGATTCACGTCGTCGAGCTCGTCGAGGCGGAACCAGCGTGCCTCGTCGGAGCTGCCGCCCACCTCGAAGGTCAGTTCCCCGCCCGTGACTCGGCCCCGATAGATGACGCTCACCAGCTGAAGCGGGCGTTCCCCGACGGGACGGATGCGCTGATCAGCGGGGATGACCCTCGTGAATACGCCGAGTAGTTCATCCAACTCGGCGGTGTAGCCCGACTCCTCCAGCACTTCCCGGTGCACTGCTTCCTCGGGCGACTCGCCCAGTTCGACGCCGCCGCCAGGCAGCGACCACACCACTTCGTCGCGCTCGATCCAATTGCTCAGCAGGATCTTGCCTTCGTCGATGAGGAGAACGTAGGCGCCGAGACGGGTGTCGTAGTCGGTGAAATCCAGGTCAGTCACGGCGCCAGCTTAGGACTTCGGCGCTGCTGTAATCCGGTTGCGCCGTGGGGGGCGGCTCAGAGCCAGCCGTTGTCGGTGGCGGTGCGGAGGGCCTCGGAACGGTTGCGGGCGCCCAGCTTGCCGATGGCCGAACTCAGATAGTTGCGTACGGTCCCCTCAGAAAGGAACACCGTCGAGGCGATCTCGCCAGCGCTCACGCCGCCAGCCGAGGCGGCCAGCACGAGGGCTTCCTTCTCGGTCAGCGGCGACGCCCCGATCATGAAGGACGTGGCGGCCAGATCCGGGTCCACCACCCGGAGCCCCTCCGCAACGCGGCGGATCGCATCGATCAACCGGTCCACCGGCGTGTCCTTCACCAAGAATCCGACGGCGCCGGACTCCAGCGACCGCCGCAGGTAGCCAGGCCGGCCGAAGGTGGTCAGGACGATCACCTTGGTGGCGGGGGAGGCGCCGCGGATCAATGGAAGGGCGTCGATGCCGTCGTCAGCGGCGACCCCGCCGTCGGGCATCTGGACATCCAGCAAGAGCACGTCGGGTGTGGTGATGCGCGCAACCTCGATGGCCTCGGCGCATGTGCCCGCCTGCCCGACGACGGTGAGATCGTGTTCGAGATCGAGCATGGTGGCCAGCGCGCTCCGGATCAGCGTCTGATCGTCTGCGATGGCGACCGTGGTCATGGCGTCTCCATTCTGGCGGTGATCGTGGTGCCGCTCTTCGACGACGACACGTCGAGTATTCCGCCTGCCGCCCGCATTCGCTCGCGCAGCCCGCTCAGGCCGCCGGCCCGAGCATTCGATTCGCGACGCGACGCAGCTTCGATGTGCGAGCCCCCAACGCCGTTGTCGCTCACGGAGACGAAATCGTCGCCGCATTCAATGACGCACGCTGTGGCGTTGGCGTGCCGAACGGCGTTGGTGACGGCCTCGCGGACGGCGTAGCCGAACACTTCTGAGGTGCCCGCGTCGAGAACGGGAAGGGCGGAAGGTGCCGTGCATTCGATGCCGGCTGCCAGCAGGACAGACTTGGCTGAGGCAATCTCCGACGCCAGCCGCACCTCCCGCATGCCAGACGCGGTTGCCCGGACATCGGCCAAGGCCTCTCTGGCGATGGCGCCCAGTGCTTCAACTTCTGCCCGAGCCGCAGCCTCGTCGCGCCCTACCAGTCGGGCGGCCAAGTCAGCCTTGACGGCAATGGTGGTGAGTGAGTGCCCGAGGATGTCGTGGAGGTCGCGACCGATGCGCTCCCGTTCCGCGGCCACCGCTAGGACGGCGGTGCGTTCCTCGGCCACGCGGAGCCGCTCCTTGGTTCGCTCGGTCTCGATCCCCAACCCGATGGAGAGACCCAAGGCGACGCCCATCGTCGCCATCACGACGCCAAAGAGATCTTGTTGGTAGACGGCCCAGCCCACCGCGAAGATGGTGACGACCACGATCAAGATGCGCGCCTGCGTCCACCGGATGAGGACGGCCGCCGTCACGGTGACGAAGGCCGTGAAGTACACGGGCCGGGATTCGCCGTCGGTGATCAAGGCCATGCCGGCGATCGATGCCATGAGCCCCGCCAGCCACAGCCATCGAGCCCACTCTGGCCAGTGCATGACTAGCGAGGCGCCGATGAAGAAGACGCCAGTGAGGATGGCGGCCGCGACCAGCGCCGGGAACGTCGGAGAGCCCCACGCGAAAGCCAGGGGGATCAGCAGGAATAGCAGGCTGGGCGCCGAGTAGCCGGCTCCTTGCGCGAGCGCCCGGCGCCACAGCGGCAGGTCTTGAGCTCCCGGCGCATACGCCGGGGCCGCGGACGGGTCGTCGACCAACTGCATGTTCGTGAATCCTCTTATCGGCGCGAGTTGCGCACAGCTCGACCGTAGCCGAGCGCCCCGAGCCCCGCGAGCGCGAGCGTCCAGATGCCGATGACCAGCACGCCCTGCCACGGGAAGTCGCCGCCGACGACGGGCCACACGCCGAGCTGGCCGGCCCAGTACGACGGGGTCAGCTTGCCGATGAACTGCATGACGCCGGGCATCATGTCGAGCGGGAACCACAGGCCGCCGATCATCGACAGTGCCAGCATCGTCAGCGTGGTGACGGCTGCTGCCGTCTGCGGCTTGAACCACAGACCGATCACCAGGCCGAGGATCACCATGGGCACCAGCGCCGCCATCAGCATCCCGAGGGTGGCGAACCAGGTGCCGATGGGCAGGCGGACGCCGCGAAGCATTCCGGCGATGAACACGACGACGATGGCCGGCAGCACCACGGCGACGGCGGTCGCGAGTTTGGCGGTGATGAACTCCGCTGGGCGAAGCGGCGTGATCATGAGCTGGCGGAACCAGCCGGACGACCGTTCGGATTGGATGCTGGCGCCGGCGTTCATGGCCGCGCCCAGGCCGCCGTAGGTGGCCATGGTGACCATCATCACTGCCGCGACGGTGACGCCGCCGGCGGCTTCCTGGTCGCCGTAGATGGCGGAGAAGAACAGGTACATCGTCACGGGCATCACCAAGATGAAGGAAATGAAGGCCCAGTCGCGGAGGATCTGGCCGAGGCTGGCGCGGAAGTAGTGGAGCCAGCGGGCCGGGCGCTTGGCCGCGCGGGTCGTCGTGGTGGTTGCGGTGTAGGGGAGCGTGGTCATGGTGGAAGTCCTTGTGTGCTGGGGGCCGGTCAGGAAACGAGGGTGAGGAAGGCCTCTTCGAGGCTGGGGGCGGACACTTCGACGTCGCGGATCTCGGTGGCGTGTTCCCCGGTGAACAGGGCGCGGAGGGTGGCGTCGGCGTCGGAGCAGGTCAGCGTTGTGCGGGAGCCCTGCGCGGCGGCGGCGAGGACGCCCGGGAGTGCGGTCCAATCTCGTGCGGGTCCGGTGAAGGCGATCTGCCGTCCGCCGACAACAGACTTGATCTCACTGCCCGTGCCGTCGGCGATGACCTTGCCGTCGCCGAGGACGACGATGCGGTCCGCGTAGTCGTCGGCTTCGTCGAGGTAGTGGGTGGCGAACACGACGGTGCGGCCCGATTCGGTGAGTTCGGTCATGTTGCGCCAGAACCGGCGGCGGGCGTCGACGTCGAATCCGACGGTGGGCTCGTCGAGGAGCAACAGCTTGGGGTTGCCCATGATGGCGAGCGCGAACCGGACGCGCTGAGCCTGTCCGCCGGAGAGCTTGTTGGTGTTGGATTTCAGGATGTCGCCCAAGTTGGCGCGCTCGATGACCTCATCGATGGGCAGCGGGTTGACGTGGAGGCCGTGCATCATGGCGATGAGGCGCCGCACGCTGATGTCGTAGAGCAGGGTGCCGTTCTGCAGCATCGCGCCGGTGACGCCCCGACGAACTGCTGCGGTGGGGCTGTCGCCGAACACCCGAACCTCGCCCGAGTCTGGTTGCGTGAGTCCGAGGATCATCTCGGTGGTGGTGGATTTGCCGGCGCCGTTGGGGCCGAGC
>DYZF01000007.1 GCA_020741375.1 Tessaracoccus flavescens | reverse complement strand
CACCGCGTCGGGGCCAGACCCCGGGAAGCTGACGCGGTCGCGGATCAGCTGCGCCGAGCCCAACGTCAGCAGCGGGGTGGAGCGACGGAGCCGCAGCAGGTCCAGTGCCATCGCTTTGGCCGTCCGCATCGCCGCCTCGTCGGGGCGGAGCGCCTCGTTGGCGAGCAACGGCGCCATCACCGGCCAGTGCTGCTCGTTGCGCTTCTTGGCCGGCAGGCCGGAGCCGAAGGTGTTGCGCTGCAGCGTCCAGTCGAGAGCGTTGAAGTGATCGCCGGCGTCGTAGGAATCGCGATCCAGCGACTTCGAGCGCAGAATCTCCGTGCCCGCGTGCCAGAACGACGGCGCCTGGCCGAGGGTCACCGTCGCCAACTGCACCGTGTTCATCCGAACGCGATCCGCCATCGAAGTACCCACCGGGAGCTTCATGACGTTGAGGTCGTAGAGGGTCTCGTTGTCGTGGGCGTCGACGTAGTTGACGGTCTCCTCGGGCGACGTCGCATAGCCGGCCGGCTCGCCGCCGTAGCTCTCCTCGTCGCCGCGCTTGACGGTGCCGTCGGAGGTGACGAACTCGAAATCACGCAGGTTGCCGGCCATCGAGAGCCGCACCAGGTCGGTGAGCTGCAGCAGTTGCGTGCGCTGCTTGCGCTTGCTGAGAGCCGCGACTTCGTTGGGGTCGGTGAACAGGCCGGTGCCGAAGCCCTGGTTCACGCGGTTGTCGGCGTCGAACGGGCGGCCGCCGTGGACGGCGTCGCGGATCCTGTCGTTGAAGCAGCCGATGCCGGTGCCGTCGAGCTGGCCCTGCGTCGCCTGATAGAAGCGGGCGTTGTCGGCGACCTCACCGAAGTTCCAGCCCTCGCCGTACAGGTAGATCGCCTTGCCGTCGACGCCGTCGCGCTCCAGCGTCAGCTCGTCGAGGGCGGCGCGGATCCGCTCCATGTTGGCGCGCGAGTGGTGGCCCATGAGGTCGAAGCGGAAGCCGTCGACGTGGTACTGCTTGGCCCACATGACGACGGAATCCACCATCAGTTTCTCGGCCGCAGCGTGCTCGGTGGCGACGTTCTGGCAGCAGGTGGAGGTTTCGACGCAGCCGCCCGGCGAGAGACGGTGGTAGTAGCCGGGAACGATGCGGTCGAGCACCGACTTTCGGTTCTGCCCCGACTCCGTCGTGTGGTTGAACACCTTGTCGAGCACCACGTGGAGGCCCGCGGCATGCAGCGCGCCGACCATCTCGCGGAACTCCCGCGACCGCGCCCCGCCCTCCTGATTTCCCTCGGTGGCGTAGGAGCCCTCGGGGGTTGAGTAGTGGAACGGGTCGTAGCCCCAGTTGAAGCCGTCCCAGTCCTCCACCTTGCTGATGGCTTCCTGTTGGAGATGCGACGCGGGGCCGGCGTCGGCCGGGATCTTGGGCACGGAGTGCAGTCGGCGGTCGGCTTCCACCGTCGCGAGATCGAACGTGGGCAGGAGGTGGATGGTGTCGATGCCGGCGTCAACCAACTCGGCCAGATGTCGCATCCCCAGCGACCCCGGATTCGTGAACGCCTTGTACGTGCCGCGCTGCTCCTCCGGCACGGATGGGTCGTGGATCGAGAAGTCGCGGACGTGGAGTTCCCAGATCGCGCGCGACGACTGGTTCGTGATGATCGGCGACGGCGTCGTCGCCCACTGGTCCGGCACCCAGCGGCGGTTCTGGAGGTCGACGGCAATCGACCACTTCGAGCGCAGATCCAAGCCCAACGAATACGGGTCGGTGACTTCTTGGTCGATGAACCGCGACTCCCTGGGGATGAAGCACTCCACCTTCCACAGGTAGCGGGCGTCCTCCCAGGAGCGGTCGCCGCGGACGGTCCAGACGCCGTCGTCAGTCCGTTCCGCGGGAATCGGATCGATTGAGAGTTGATCGGCGAGGACGAGGCCCACCTTGCGTGCGGTGGGGGCCCAGACGCGCAGGGTGAGGCGGTCGCCGTCCCAGACCGGGCCGAGCTTCACGTCGCGCAGCTTCTCGGCGTAGAGGTCGTCGACGACGCCCGGGATCTGCACGCCGGTGACGGCGCGGACGTTAGAGCCGTGGCTGACGCTGACGAGGATCTGGCCGCGGAGCAGTTGGTCTGCCCGGACGATGGCGCTGTCGGGCAGGGTGAGCGCGACGAAGTCGGCCACGTGCGGGTGCCGCTGCTGCAGCTCGGCCGAGAGGTCGCCGTCGAAGGTCAGCGGGAAGGGCGCTCCGGACACGCTCCCGGCCACCTCGATGTCGCCGTCGTAGGACCAGTGGAGGGTGTAGGTGAGGGCGGCGGTGTCGTCGCCGGCGAGCGGCCGCGCGAGCGCGATCGTGGAGCGGTTCAGCCAATGGGCCCAGAAGGTGGTGCGCATCAGTGACGGGGACGCCGACGGTTGGGGCGCTGATCGTCGGCGAGGTCGACGTCGTTGCCGGCCCACCACAGGAATCCCTCGATGACGAGGGTGCCGTTGGAGCCGTCGCCCTGGGCGCGGCGCTTGATGTCGTTGCCGGCCATGATCGCCACCGAGCGGTCGATGACGCGGACGCCGTCGGGCACGTAGATGTTGTTGCCGCCCATGATCGCGTGCAGCGTGAGCGTGACGATGCGGCCGGGGCCCATCGCGTCGGAGAGGTCGTAGTTGTTGCCGCCCCACCAGGCGAAGTTGGTGAGGTGGCGGGTGCCGGATTCGACGACGATGTCGCGGCCGGACATGATCGACACGGTGGCGCCGGCATCGGCGGGCGCGGTCTCCGGCAGGCCGGTGAGGTGGGTGGCGACGTCGGGGTAGTCTGCGCCACCGTAGCCGGGCGCGGCGTACGGGTCGAACTCGAGCATCGCGCGCTCGGGGAGGTCGGCGACCAGCGCGGGCAGTTCGTCGGTGTACTTCGACTTCAGCGCCTTCTCCTGCCGGTCGCGCATCTCGTCGAGGTCGAGGCGTCCCGCCTCGTAGGCCTTCTGGAGCGCGGTGAGGGCGCGGTCGCGCTCAGCGTCGCCGGCGCGCATGCGGTGCTCTGGCAGGTTCGCGTTCATGGAACCCACCCTACGGGGCTCCGTGGGCAGAGGGGCTCAGGCACCCGACAATCCGCTGATGCAGGTCGGCGGAGGTGACGCCGACGATCAGTCTCCGACGACGGGGAGTCCCGGTCGCGGGTGGTTGGTTCGGCCGAGGCGCTCCTCGAGCCGGGTCTTCACGTCCGGCCATTCGTCGGCGAGGATCGAGAAGATGACGGTGTCGCGGAAGGTGCCGTCCTCGCGCACCATGTGTCGACGGAGGACGCCTTCGCGCGTGGCGCCGAGGCCGGCGATCGCCGCTTGGCTGCGGGTGTTGAGGCGGTCGGTCTGCAGCTGCACGCGGCCGTAGCCGAAGGCCTCGAAGGCCGCGCGGAGCATGAGGTACTTGGCCTCAGGGTTGACGGCGGTGCCCCACCACGGGCGTCCCCAGACGGTCCAGCCGATGTGCAGCGCTTCGCTTTCGGGCTCGATGTGTCCGAAGGAGGTGACCCCGACGAGGGTGTCCTTGGCGCCGAGGCTGGAATCCTCGACGAGGCGGACGGCGTAGGTGACGCGGGTGTTGGGGTCGGTGTCGGGGGTGACGGCCCAGCGGCGCCAGACGAGCTCCTTGGCGTCGTCGAGCTCGGTGGGCGGCACGTACATGACGAAGCCTTCGTCGTGGAGCCGCGGATCGAGGAGCAGTTCGGCCAGCTCGTCAGCGTCGGCTTCGGTGAACTGGTCGAGGCGAACGACGGTGCCGGTGAGGGACTCTGAGGTCGGGATGCGGGCTACCACGGGTCGATCGTACGCCTTGGCCCTGCCGCCCCACGCGGGCTACTCAACGAGCTCAGGACGGCTTCTCCGCGTGAACCCGCTCCAGGACGCCGAAGTGGGAGCGCTGCAACTCCACCACCTCAACGCCCCGCAAGTCCTCCAGCGGGCGGCGAGTCCAGTACTCGCCCTTGTGCTTCGTCACCGACTCCAGCGCCCGCTGCAGCAGCCGCACCGGCAGCGCCGTCGAGATCACGTGGTCCACCAGCAGCAACCGGCCGCCGGGGCG
>DYZF01000006.1 GCA_020741375.1 Tessaracoccus flavescens | reverse complement strand
GCCCCATCACGCACCAGGCCCACCCGTGGCACGACGAGGCGCGCCTCCTGGGAGACGAACTGCGATGAGCCAAGGTCCGGCCGATTTCGGTTCTGGAGCACTGAGCAGCATTTCGTCGACCATCTACTGGTATTTGGTCCTCGGAATCTTGTTCATCCTGGTCACGGCCCCCGGCGCCGTGCCAGCGATGTTTCTCGAACGCCACCTGTCCAACGCACCGCTCTACGCGCTGTTCCTGGCACCCGTCGGCCCGGCGCTGTCCGCGATGCTCTTCGCGCACGCCAGGCGGAGCCAAGCCGAAGACGTGACGCCAGCGCGGTACTTCTTTCGCGGCTACCGGCTCAACCTGCTCGATTCGCTCAAGGTCTGGCTCCCCGCCACGGTCCTGATCCTGATCATGACGATCAACCTGGCCTTCGTCGAGGCGACGGGGTTCGGCAATTGGTACGTCGTCGTCGGGGTGCTGATCGCCCTGTTCATCGTCACCTTGACGCTGACGCAGCTGGTGATGGTGTCGCTGTTCAAGTTCAGGCTGAGTGACGTGTGGCGGCTCAGCCTTGGCTGGCTGTTCAGCCGCCCACTCCAGGCGGCCGGCATTCTCGGCGTCGCCGTCATCTCCGGGCTCATCATCGTGATCACCTTCGACGCGGTGCTCTTGCTGCTCGCCTCCCCGCTCGCCGCGCTGTTGCTCCGGATGACCCAACCACTCCAAGACGATCTTCGTCAGGACTACCTAGAAGGGAACGTCGCGTGACGCTTCACTACGGCGGGGACTACAACCCCGAGCAATGGCCCACCGAGGTGTGGGCCGAGGACTACGCGGCTTTCGACGAGGCGCACATCGACACCGTGACGCTCGGGGTGTTCGCCTGGGCCTACACCCAGCCCGAGGAGGATCGCTACGACTTCACCATCCTCGACGCCATCGTCGAGCGAGCGGTGGAGGAGGGACGACGCATCGTCTTGGGCACCGGCACCGCGGCATTGCCGCCGTGGCTCGCCCACCAGCATCCAGAGGTGACGCGCACCGACTTCGAGGGCCGACGCCACCTCTACGGCCAACGCCATAACCCCTGCCCCAACTCGCCGGTCTACCGACGCCTCTCCGCGGCGCTGGCCGGCAAGGTGGCGGAGCGGTACGGCTCTAATGACAACCTCATCGCCTGGCACATCGGCAACGAGTATGGGGGCCAAGACGGCGCCTGCTTCTGCGAGAACTGCGCCGCAGCCTTCCGCGTCTGGCTCCGGGAGCGATACGGCTCGCTGGACCGGCTCAACGACGCGTGGAACACCATGTTTTGGTCGCACCGGTATAGCGACTGGGAGCAGATCGTCCCGCCAAACGCGCTCACGGAGCACTGGCGGGGTCCGCGCTACACGGCCTTCCCCGTCATCACCCTCGACTACCAGCGCTTCATCAGCGATTCGATGCTCGCGAACTACCGCGACGAGCTCGCGGCGATCCGAGAGTTCGACCCCGAAACGCCTGCCACCACCAACTTCATGGGCCTCTTCCGGCACCTCGACTATCACCGCTGGGCCGAGCGTCTCGACTTCGTCTCGTGGGACAACTACCCGCGCGGCATGCGCGACGAGGCGCGGATGGCGCTGGCGCACGACCTCATGCGCGGCCTCAAGGGCGGCCAACCGTTCTGGGTAATGGAGCAGACGCCAACCATCACCGCCTCGCGCGACGTGAACCCCGTCAAGCGCCCAGGCGTGGTGGGCCTGTGGTCCTGGCAAGGCATCGCGCACGGCGCCGACGCCATGCTCTACTTCCAGATGCGGCAGTCGCGGGGAGCGTGCGAGAAGTATCACGGCGCCGTCCTCGACCACTCCGGGCGCACCGACACGCGGACGTTCCGTGAGGTGGCCGCGCTGGGAGCCGAGCTGTCCAGCTCCGGTGAGCACATCGTCGGGGCAAGGACGCCGGCCCGAGTGGCGCTGATCTTCGACTGGCAGTCGTGGTGGCTGACCGAGCTCACCGACGGGCTGAACCGCCACGTCGACTACTCCGACGTGGTGCTCAGGCACTACAAGGCGGCGTGGCGTCTTGGCGCTCAGGTGGACGTGATCGCTGCCGAGTCCGACCTCAGCGGCTACGACGTCGTGCTCGCGCCCTGTCTCCACATGCTCCGCGACGACATCGTGGAGCGTTTGGAGGCGGTGGTTGCCCGCGGGGGAGCGGTGGTCACCGGCTTCTACTCCGGCCGGGCCGACGTCAACACCAACGCCTTCACCCGAGGCGATTACGGCCCACTCGACCACCTCACCGGCGTGCGAGTGGAAGAGACCGACTCCCTCGAGCCCGGCACCGCTCTTCGCCTCAGTGGAGCCGACGGCGCGCTGCAGGGCGAGCTCGTGGCGGAGATTCTCACCTGCCTCAACGCGGAACCCGTCGTCGTCTACGGCCAAGAATTTTACGCTGGCACCGCCGCCGTCAGCCGCCGCGTCGACGGCGAGGGCGAGTGCTATTACATCGCCACGTTGCTCGACGAGGCTGGCTACGACGAGGTGATCGGAGGCGTGCTGCGCCGACGCGGGCTCGCCGGACCCTACGCGGATTTCCCGGAGGTGGAATTCTGCCTGCGCGACACCGCAACCGAGAGCATCCACTTCATCCTCAACCACAGCGACGACAGCCAATCGGTGCCCGCGCCGTCGGAGGGTACCGACCTACTCACCGGCTGCCCGGTCCAAGGGGGTGACTCGGTGACGCTCGCTCCCAAGCAGGTCATGGTCGTCTCCGTGCCCAAGCAAGCGGAAGGAAAAAACGAACAGTGATCAACGTAGCCATCTTCGGTGCCGGCAACATTTCCGGCGCCCACGTCGACGCCTACCGGCAGTTCCCTGAGCGGTGCCGCATCACCGCCATCTGCGACATCGTGCCCGGCAAGGCCGAGCGTCGCGCGGAGGATTGGGGACTCACGGACGTGGACACGGTGGGCCACGTCGACGAACTCCTGAAACTCGACGACGTGGATCTGGTCAGCATCTGCACCCCGCCGTCGACCCACGCCGACCTGGCGGTGGCCGTGCTGAAGGCCGGCAAGCACGTCATTCTCGAAAAGCCCATGGCTTCGTCGGTGGCCGAATGCCAGCGGATTGAGGCAGCTGCTGCGGAGAGCGGTGCCGTGTTGTCGGTGGTGGCCCAGAATCGCTTCCGCAACGACATGGCGTTGCTGAAGGAGGCGTTGGATTCGGGTCTCATCGGGCCGGTCACGCACGCGCGGGTCGATTCCGCGTGGTGGCGAGGGCTGCCCT
>DYZF01000005.1 GCA_020741375.1 Tessaracoccus flavescens | reverse complement strand
GGCGGCCTCGGTGATCTTGACGATCGACGCCTCGTGGAAGCCGTGGGCGGCGAAGGTTTCGCGGGCGGCGGCGACGATCTTGGCCTTGGTGCGCTCGCCGCGAACGGTGCGCGGGGTGGTGCTCATCGGGCCGCCTCCTTCAGGCTGTGCCGGCTGACCTTCGACGACGACCCCATGGGCACTTCGTCCACGAAGACGAACCGCGCGGGCACCTTGAAGGCGGCCATGTGCAGGCGGCAGTGGGCGATCAGATCCTCGGCATCGGTCACGACGCCCGCGCGCTTCACCACGTACGCGACGCCCACCTGACCCCAGCGTTCGTCCGGCACGTCGACAACCGCCACCCGATCGACGGCGGCGTGGCGCCGCAGCACGTCCTCCACCTCGGAGGGCGACACGTTCTCGCCGCCGGAGATGTGGAGATCGTCGATCCGGTCGAGTACGCAGTAGTAGCCGTCGTCGTCGCGGGAGGCGAGGTCGCCGGTGCGCAGCCAGCCGTCGGTGGTGCGGGCGCGCTCGGTGGCCGCGTCGTCGCGGAAGTACCCGGCGAACGTGCCCGGCCCGCGCAGCACGCAAAAGCCCGCCCCCGCTGAACCGTTGACCGGTTCGGCGGGGGCGGGCCGCGACGCTCAGCGTCAGTTGCTCTTCTTGGCCTCAGCCTCGGCGACGAGCGCGTCGATGTCGAGTTCCTTCATCTGCTCGATCAGGCTGTCGAGCTGCTTGCCGCTCAGCAGGCCGGCCTGGCGGAACACCAGGTTGCCCTTGCGGAAGCCCATGATGGTGGGGATGGACTGGATCTCGAGGGCGGCGGCGAGGTCGCGGGCGTCCTCGGTGTCCACCTTGCCGAACACGACGTCGTCGTAGCGACCGGACGCGTCCTCGAAGATGGGGCCGAAGCGCTTGCACGGGCCACACCAATCGGCCCAGAAGTCGACGAGAACAACGTCGTTGTCCTCAACGGTGCTAGCGAAGTTGTCGGAGGTCAATTCGGTGGTCGCCATGTGCGATCCCCTTTCGTTGATCAAGTTCAAGCGTAGTTCGGTTTGTATAACCGTGAACGAGCCCAGCTTATTCCATAAACCCCTGGGGGTATATTCGGCTACTTGATCGCGATGATCCGACGCATCGCCAGCGGGATCCGCAACGGGGTCTCCTCGCTGGCCCGGCCCATGATGAACTCGATCGCAGCGCCCACCCTCAGTTGGTCGGCAGGGGTCCGTAAACCGCCCAGCAGCAGCTTGGCGTCGTCCTCGTTGCGCACGTCGAAGTAGTACTTGGCCCGGGCGTCCTCAGCCTTCGTGAGCCCGACCGCGCCCAGCGCCTGGCGAGCCTTGAACTCCGTGATGCCGGGCACGTGGGGCGTGACCCGCAGGTACGACGCCAACCGGCTCACCAGCCGGAGATCCTCCACGTTGGCGGGGCGCATCGACGGCGTCAGCGCGGCCAGCACTCCCCCGGGGCGCAGCACGCGAGCCGCCTCAGAGAGGAAGCGGGGGCGATCGGCCACCACGCCGACGCCCAGCGAGGTGACGACGGCGTCGAAGCTGTTGTCGGCGAAAGGCAAGTAGGAGGCGTGGCCCTGAACGAGCGGCCCGCGACCACGCCGCGCCGCCTCGGCCAACTCTTCCTCGGACCGGTCGAGCCCGATGACGATGCGCCCGTCGCGTTGGAGGCGATCGATCATGGCGCCGGCACCACAGGCGAGATCGAGCACGGTCTTGGCCGACGACGACACCGCCCGCGAGAGCCACTCGTAGGGGGTGCGTTCGCCGCCGTAGGAGCGGCTGAGCACATCTTCGACGGCGCCGGGCTTGTGGCTGCCGAACCAGCGAAGGACGTCGAAATCACTCATGGGTGCCCACAAACAACAACTCGGCGGCGAACAGCCCGATGGTGATCGCGTCGTCGCCCAGGGTCAGGTGGACGACGTCGGTATCGCGGGCTGCTTGGAACTGGGCCCCGGGGCGCAGCCCGGCGTCGGCGAAGGTGGCCAACGTCTGCGGATCTGCCTGAATGTTTTCGCTCATCCGCACCAGGGTGAAGGTCTGCGCCTGATCCGTCACGACGTCGGCCAGCGGCTCGGCGCCCTCACGGAACGGCGTGTGATCGACGTCGACCCCGAGCTCCTTGAGCCCCGGGATGGGGTTGCCGTAGGGCGATCGCGTGGGCGAATCGAGGATCTCCACGAGCCGCTTCTCCACGTCCAGAGAGATGACGTGCTCCCAGCGGCAGGCCTCGTCGTGCACCTTGTCCCAGTCGAGGCCGATCACTTCGGTGAGCAGGCATTCGGCGAGGCGGTGCTTTCGCATGACGTCGCGCGCCAGCTTGGCGCCGGTGCGGGTGAGCTTGATCGTGCGGTCTGCGTCCACGATCAGCAACCCGTCGCGTTCCATCCGCGCCACGGTTTGCGACACGGTGGGGCCCGACTGGTGGAGCCGCTCCGCGATCCGCGCCCGCAGCGGCTGCACGCCCTCCTCGAGGAGTTCGTAGACCGTCCGCAGGTACATCTCCGTCGTGTCGATCAGGTCGCTCATGCCACCGCCCTTCCGCGTCCCAGCTTAGGCGCTGGGGCGACGGTCGAGTGGCCCGATCTTGCAGCCAGCGGCCTCAGTTGTCGGTGGACCACGCACTCAGAGTGGATCTGGCACCCGCGACTAGGAGCGTCACGTCGGCCGTCACCGCCACGAACTGAGCGCCGGCGGCCACATAGCGGTCCGCAAACGTCTTGTCGAAGGCGTTCACGCCCACGATCTTGCCGGCCGCCAGCACGTCGGCGATGACCGACTCGACCGCGTCGACGACCGCTTGGTCGCCCGTCTTCCCGAGCAGACCCATGGTTCCCGCGAGATCGGCCGGGCCGATGAAGACGCCGTCGACGCCGTCCACCGCGGCGATGTCCGCAGCCTTCGACACCGCCTCAGCGCTCTCGATCTGGCAGAGGACGGTGATGTGGTCCGTGGCTGTGTGGAGGTAGTCGGGCACCAATCCCCAGCGGGCCGAGCGTGCCAGCGCGGCGCCAATGCCGCGGACTCCGCCGTCGGGGTAGCGGGCCGCGCGCACGGCACGCTCCGCGTCCTCAACTCTGTTGACCATGGGCACGATGATCGTTTGCGCCCCGAGGTCGAGGAACTGCTTGATCACCACCTCGTCGTTGACGGGGAGACGCACCGCGGTGACGCCGGGGTACGCCGCGGTCACCTGCAGCAGCGACAGCGTGGTGGCCAACTCGTTGGGCGAATGCTCCGCGTCGATGATGATGAAATCGAAGCCAGACGCCGCCACGATCTCAGCGGCCACGGGCGAGGCCGAGGCCAGCCAGCAGCCGACGGCAGGACGGTCGGTGAGCGCTCCCTTGAGCGACGGCGGCAGGGTCACACGAACCGGCATGTCACGGTTCCCAACGGGCCGAAGTCTGCGACGAAGGAATCGCCCTTCTTGGCGGGCACGGGGCGCGTGAACGAGCCGGCCAGGATGATTTCGCCGGCGTGGAGCTTGTCGCCGTGCGCCGCGATCTTGTTGGCGAGCCACTGCACACCTGCGGCCGGGTGGTTGAGCACACCGGCACCGAGGCCGGTCTCCTCAATGCCCTGATTCACGTACAGCGCAGCGCCCACCCAGCGCGGGTCTGCGTCCTGCAGGCGGACGGGGCGGCCGCCGATGACCATCGAGTGCATGGCGGCGTTGTCGCTGATGGTGTCGACAATGGTGCGGCCCTCGAGCTCGACGCGCGAGTCTAGGATCTCCAGCGACGGCGTCATCCAACCGATGGCGTCGATGGCGTCGAGCAGCGTGAGGTCTGGGCCCTCGAGATCCTTCTCCAAGGTGAACGCCAGCTCTACCTCCACGCGCGGGAAGACGAACTTGTCCCACTCGTAGATCTCAGCGTTGTCGCGCACCATGTCGCGGAAGATGATCCCGTAATCGGGCTCGGTGATGCCGGTGGCCATCTGCATGGCGCGCGACGTCAGACCGATCTTGCGGCCCACGAGCCGACGCCCGGCCTCCTCGTGGGCTCGCCGCCACTCGCCCTGAACGGTGTAGGCGTCTTCGACGGTCATCTCGGGGAAACGCTTGGTGAGCCGCTCGATGGGCTCTCGGGTGCGCTCGGCTTCAGCCAACTCGGCGACGATGGCGGCAACGCGCTCTGACTCGATCATGATCTCTTCCTTGAAAATCGCAAATCTGGCCCCAAGGTACCGGATGTTGGGGAGGAAGGAGCACTCGTGCCCGGGGCGCGTGCGTCGACGCTGCCTAGGGCTGGACCACCCATTCGCCGCGGCGCAGGACACCACTGAGCGTGCCGTCGTCATCGACGAGGCAGATGTCGGCGAAGCGCCCCGGGGTCAACGCGCCCACGTCGGTGAGGCCGTGCCACGAGGCGGGGGTGGTGGCCGCCATGCGAGCGGCGTCGGGGATGCTGACCCCCACCTCCTCGACGAGGAACTTGAACGCGCGGTCCATCGTCAGGGTGGAGCCGGCGATCGCGCCGGGCGCGCCGTCGGCGGTCACGAGGCGGGCGGTGCCGTCCTCGACGATCACGTCGAGTTCGCCCAAGATGTAGCGTCCGTCACCCTTGCCGGTGGCACTCATGGCGTCGGTGACGAGGGCCACTCGGTCTGGTCCGGCGGCGTCGATGGCCAAGCCTGCGATGGTCGGCGCTAGGTGCACGCCGTCACAGATCAACTCCACCATCGTGCGCTCGTCGGCGAGGAGGACGGGAACCGGGCCGGGCTCGCGGTGATGGATGGAGCGCATGGCGTTGAAGAGGTGGGTCACGACGTCGGCGCCCCATTCGATGGCCTCGGCGGTCTGCACGTCGTCGGCGTCGGAGTGGCCGAAGGCGACGTGGACGCCGGCCTCGGTGAATCGTCGCGTGGCCCACTCGCCGTGGTCGCGCTCGGTGGCCATGGTGATCATCTTGAGCGCAGGGCCGCCCGCGACGATCAGCCGCTCGACGAGTTCCGGCTCCGGGTTGCGGAGGAGGTCGACGTCGTGGGCGCCCTTGCGCGCCTCCGCGAGGAACGGGCCCTCCAAGTGGATTCCCGCGAGGTCGCCGTCGTCCACCAGCTGACGCAGCACCGCGAGCTGGGCCTCCAGCTTCTCGATGGGTTCGGTCACGGTGGAGGCGAACATCGTCGTCGTTCCGTGCAGGCGGTGGTGGGCGATGGCACGGAGATTGGCCTCACCGTCTGGGTTGCCGAAGCTGACGCCGTCGGCGCCGTGGGAGTGGGTATCGACGAAGCCGGGCACGGCCCAGTAGCCGCTGCCATCGCCGGCTCCGGCTTCGATGGAGACGATCCGGCCGTCGGCGACGGTGATCAGCGCGTTCTCCACAACCCCTTCGGGGGTGACGGCGTGGGCGACGGACAGGTGCTCGATAGCCATGGCTCCATCCAATCACCGTCACGCATCTGCGGGCTCATCGCCGGGCACAAAGATCGGTGAGACTGCGCGTTCTGCCATCACGGGCGGGAGTGGGACACTAGCCACGTGAAACTGATCCCCGCCGACATGCTTCCCGCCGATGGCCGCTTCGGATCCGGCCCCGCGAAGGTGCGCCCCGAGGCCCTTGACTACCTGGCCCTGCGCGCCGACCTGATGGGCACCTCGCACCGGCAGGCGCCTGTGCGCGGGTTGGTGCAGACGGTGCAGGAGTCGTTGGCGGAGCTGTATCGCATCCCCGACGACTACGAGGTGGTGCTCGGCAACGGCGGCTCCACCCTGTTCTGGGACATGGCGGTCTCCTCGCTGATCGAGGAGAAGTCGGCCCACGGAGTGTTCGGCGAGTTCTCCCGTAAGTTCGCGACCGCGGCCACCAAGGCCCCGCACCTGATGGCGCCAGACCTGTTCCAAGCCGCCTCCGGTTCGGTGGCGCTGCCGGAGGCCACTGACGCCGACGTCCACGCGTGGGCCCAGAACGAGACATCGACGGGCGCCGTCGCGCCGGTGCGGCGAATCGGCGAGGGACTCACGCTGATCGACGCCACCTCGGCCGCCGGTGGCATCGACGCCGACATCTCGCAGACGGACGTCTACTACTTCGCGCCCCAGAAGAACTTCTCCTCCGACGGCGGCCTGTGGTTGGCGTTCGCCTCCCCGGCCGCCATCGAGCGCGCCGAGCGGATCAAGGCGTCGGGGCGGTGGCTGCCCGAGATCCTCGATTTCTCGATCGCGGTCACCAACTCGCGCCAGCACCAGACCCTCAACACGCCGTCGCTGGCCACGCTCCTGCTGCTCGAGGACCAGCTTGCGTGGATGCTCGATCTGGGCGGGATGGAGGCCGTGGCCGCACGCTGCGCCGAATCCACGTCGACGCTCTACGCCTGGGCCGAGGCGCGCTCGTTCGCCTCGCCGTTCGTGGCCGATCCAGAACACCGCTCCCCCGTCGTCGCCACGATCGATCTGGATGAGGGCATCGACGCCAAGCAGGTGATCGCGACGCTGCGCGACAACGGCATCGTCGATATCGATCCCTACCGCGCGCTCAACCGCAACCAGTTGCGGGTGGGGTGCTACGCGTCCGTGGATCCGGCCGACGTGGTCGCGCTGACCGAGTGCCTGGATCTAGTGATCGACAACCTCTAACCGGGCCGGCTCAGCCGGGCGAGCTCAGCGGCGGATGGCCACGAACGCGCCGGCGGCCAGAGCAAGGACGCCGGCCGCGAGCACGGCGATGAGCGTGCCGGTGCGGCCGGGGCCGCTGGACGACGGCGGCTGGACCGTCGCTCCCGAGTCGGGGGCGGTGGTCTCGCTGGACGTGCCGCTCGCCGCCGACGCCGGTGCGGATGCGGGCGTCGAGGGAGAGGCCTCCGGGCTCGTGTTCTCACCGACGGCGGTGGTCACGTCGGCATCCGGCATCGCGCCGGTGCGGATGGTGGGGTTGCCGCCCACGTAGACCACGTCGTCGGCCCCGACGGCGACCGATTCACCCTCGGGCGCGCCGGTCAGCGTTTCGGTGACCGCTCGCTCCCACGTGAGGGCGTCGATGTACTCGAGGCCGGTTGCGGTGCGCAGGACGAGGGTGGTGCCGTCGTTCATGAACGCGCCGTCGGTGACGCCGGCGGGGGCGTCGGCGACGCGCTCGAGGGTGTTGACCTCTTGGCGTGACGGCTCGGTGGGCGCGCGGTAGATGCCCGGGTTGTCGCCGGCGGTCGCGATGTAGATGCGGCCGCGGCCGGAGATCATCATCGCGGTGGCGTGCTGGGCGCCATCCTCGTACTCGAAGTCGAAGGCGTTGTAGGAGCTGGTGTCGTCGGCCACGGAGGCCAGCCGGTAGACGACGACGAAATCACGAGATGAAGCTTCATCGCCGATGTCGCCGATCCAGAGCCTGTCGTCGTCCCACGCCAACGCCTGCACCGACTGCGGTTCTGCCGAGAACCGCACGCGCGTGCCGTCGGAGGACGTGACGACGCCCTCATTGGCGTCCACTCCCGCGAGCCAGAGCGTGTCTGTGCCCTCTTGAACTGTCATGCCGACGATGGGGGCGATGCCGACGGGGGGCTCGATATCATCGGCCAGCGCGATGCCAACTGCGTGGCCGGCGAGCAGCACGCCGACGACGGCGGTCGCGGACGCGCGCTGCAAGAAACTCATAGTGTCCTCAGCATAGTCAGGGTTGGAGCCCGCTCCAGATCGCGCCCCCAACGGCGAGCAGCACGAGGAGCGCCAATACGCCTGTGACGATCATTCGACGAGTTTTCGGATTCACTGTGCCGATGGTACGCCCCGCCTACAGTTGGTGGCATGCAGCAGCTCACCCTGTATGCAATCGCGATCGACGATGTGCGCGACATTTTTGGGGCTCACCCGGAGCTCGCTTCCCGCCTGCGCCGGGTGGCCGCAGAGCACTTCGCCGCGCCGACGCCGCCGAAGAAGCGGTGGTTCAAGCCGTTGCTGCGCACCGACGCCGACAGTGTCGTCGACCCTGTAAAGCCATCGGGCGACGACGTGGAGATCCTGCTGGCCGGAGGCTTCATCAAGCCGGAGCGGGCGGCGCAGAGCTGGGCCATCCTGAGTGCTTGGCTGCAGCACCTGGCGACGCGGTGGCGCGCGATCCCGTTCGAGCGGGCGGCGTTCGAGCGGATCGAGTGGGACTTGGCCAGAGCTGGCCTCAACTCGGACTACTCACTGCGCAACCTCGCCGAGCGGGATCTCGCCACTCCCCTGAGGCCGCTCCCCGACACGTTCGCCGGCTACGCCAAACACGTGCACGTCGTCGAGACCTTGGCCGCCCTGCGCGACGCGCGACACAACCACGACCTCGCGCCGGAGACGGTCGCGTTCGTCGACCCGATCCTCGACGTGCTCGCGGCGGTGCCGTCGGACGAGCGCTTGGACCTGGTCGCCACGGTGTGCGACGCCTCCGACTGAGGGCGTCTTTTCAGGCCAACACGGCTAGCGCGCCACTACTCGATGACGACCACCAAGTCGCCACCCTCAAGCTGAGTCGTCCCGGACAGGACCACGCGCTTCACAGTGCCGGCGGTGGGGGCGTTGATCGCCGCCTCCATCTTCATCGCCTCGATCGTCGCGACGGCGTCGCCCGCGGCAACCTCCTGGCCCTCCTCGACCACCGGGGTCACGGCGCCGGAGAACGGTGCGGCCACGTGGCCCTTGTTCTGCGGATCGGCCTTCTCCGCCGTCGCCACCTCGGACTTGATCGACAGATCGCGCACCCGGACGGGGCGGATCTGGCCGTTGAGCAGGGTCATGACGGTGCGCTTGCCGCGCTTGTCAGGGTCTGAGATCGCCTCGACGCCGACCAGCAGCGTGACGCCCTTCTCCAGCGTGATCGGGTACTCCTTGCCGCGTTCCATGCCGTAGAGGTACGGGACGGTTGGCAGCACCGAGATGTCGCCGAAATCTTCGCGCTGCTGCTCGAAGTCCTTCGTCGGGCCGGCGAACAGGAGGCGGTTGAGCGTCTCCTGACGCTCGCGGCCAGGGTTCTCCAGCTTGGCCAGATCCTCCTCGGCAACTTCCGTCACGCGCACGGGCTTGCGGCGACCGCTGGTGGCCTTGCTGCGGAACGGCTCAGGCCAGCCACCGGCGGGCTCGCCCAACTCGCCGTTGAGGAAGCCCACCACGGAATCGGGGATGTCGAACTTCTGCGGGTCCGCCTCGAACTCGGCCGGGTCTGCGCCCACCGCCACCAGGTGCAGGGCGAGATCGCCCACCACCTTGGACGACGGCGTCACCTTGGTGGGGCGGCCCAGGATCTTGTCGGCGGCCTCGTACATGTCCTCGATCTGCTCGAACTTCTCCCCCAGGCCCAGTGCGATCGCCTGCTGACGCAGGTTCGACAGCTGGCCGCCCGGGATCTCGTGCGAGTAGACGCGGCCGGTGGGCGCCGGGAGCCCGGACTCGAACGGACGGTAGAGCTTGCGCACGGCCTCCCAGTAGGGCTCGAAGTTGAGCACGGCCTCGGGGTCGAGCTCGGTTTCGCGCTCGGTCTGGTCCATCGCCATCACCAGCGCCGACATCGGCGGCTGCGACGTCGTCGAGCTCATCGCCGAGTTGGCCACATCGACGGCGTCCACGCCCGCGTCGATCGCCGCGATCAGGGTGGCGAGCTGGCCGCCGGTGGTGTCGTGCGTGTGCAGGTGCACCGGCTGGTCGAAGCGCTCGCGCAGCGCGGTCACCAAGCGGCGGGCCGCCTCCGGACGCAATAGGCCGGCCATGTCCTTGATCGCGATGATGTGGGCGCCGGCGTCGACGATCTTCTCGGCAAGCTTCAGGTAGTAATCAAGCGTGTAGATCTGCTCCTTCGGATCGAGCAGGTTCGAGGTGTAGCAGAGCGCCACCTCGGCCACCGAGGGCGTGCCGCGGACGGCGTCGATCGCCGGGCGCATCTGCTCAACGTCGTTGAGGGCGTCGAAGATGCGGAAGATGTCGACGCCGGTGTCGGCGGCCTCCTTGACGAAGGCCTCGGTCACCTCAGTGGGATACGGCGTGTAGCCGACGGTGTTGCGGCCGCGCAGCAGCATCTGCAGGTTCTGGTTGGGCATGGCCTCACGCAGGGACGCGAGCCGCTCCCACGGATCCTCGCCGAGGAAGCGCAGGGCCACGTCGTAGGTGGCGCCGCCCCAGCACTCCACCGAGAACATCTGCGGCAGGAGGCGTGCCTGCACCGGCGCGATGGCCAGCAAGTCCTTGGTGCGGATGCGCGTGGCCAGCAGCGACTGGTGCGCGTCGCGGTACGTCGTGTCGGTGACGCGGACGGGGACGGCGTCGCGCAGCTCCTTCGCGAAACCCTCGGCGCCGAGCGTCAGCAGGCGCTGACGCGAGCCGGTCGGCGCGTCGAGCGAGAGATCCACCTGCGGCAGCTTCTCGGACGGGTCCAGCGTCGTCGGCGCCTCGCCGTTGGGACGGTTGACCGTCACCTCGGCCAGGTGGCGCAACAGCTTGGTGGCGCGGTCCGCGGGCGTCCGGGCGGTCAGCAGGTAGGGCCGCTCGTCGATGAACGACGTGGTGACGCCGCCCCTCTCGAAATCGGGATCGTCCAAGACTGCGCGCAGGAACGGGATGTTGGTGGCCACGCCGCGGACGCGGAACTCGGCCAGGGCGCGGCGGGCGCGGGCCGTGGCCATCGTCAGGTCGTGTCCGCGGGCGGTGAGCTTCACGAGCAGCGAGTCGAAGTGGGGGCTGATCTCCACGCCG
>DYZF01000004.1 GCA_020741375.1 Tessaracoccus flavescens | reverse complement strand
TGCTGCGACAGAAGCTCGGCCTCCCGCTGCTGCGACTCCTGGTACTCGAGCATCTCCGGGACCGTGACGTCGCGTGGGGTGTCCACCACGGGGCTGATCTCTGAGATGTCTTCGGACGTGACCTCGTAATCGCGGAACTTGCGGGCCTGCGGCATCACGCGGGTTTCGAGCGTGCCGACGGCCTTGTTGTAGTTGGTCACAGCAGATTTCAGGCCGCGACCAACGGCGTCGAAGTGGTTGCCGAGCGTGGAGATGCGCTTGTGCAGCTCCCGGCCGAGGTTGGAGATCTCCCGTGCCTGCTCAGCGAGAGCCACCTGCTTCCATCCGTTGGCGACGATCTGCAGCTGAGGGATCAGAAGACCGGGGGAGGCGAGCACGATCTGGCGCCGGGTGGCGTAATCGTGGAGGTCTGGCTCCTTCTCCAGGGCCAGACGGTAGAGCTCGTCCGACGGCAGGTAGAGCACCACGAATTCGGGCGAACCCAGCTCGAGCTGCCAGTAGTTCTTGCCCGAGAGATCGTCGATGTGGGCCTTGACGCGCTTGGCGAAGGTGGCGAAGTGGGCCTGCTGCTGGGCCTCGTCGGAGGTGTTGTACGCATCCAGAGCCGCGGCCAGCGGCACCTTGGAATCGACGAAGATCACCTTGCCCGCGGGGAGATTCACGCGCAGGTCTGGGCGGAAGCGTCCGTCGTCGGAGGTGTAAGTGTGCTGGGTATCGAAATCGCAGCGTTCCGTCAGGCCGGAGATCTCGACGATCTTCTTCAGGCTGCGCTCGCCCCACGCCCCGCGGACCTGCGGGGTGCGCAGGGCGTTGCTGAGGCTGGTGGTCTCGCGGCGGATGGCCTCGCCGGACAGCTGGACCATCTTGACCTGCTCGCTCAGCTCCGCGGCCATGCGGACGCGTTCCTTCTCCACGCCCTGGATCTTCTCGTCCATGCGGCGGAGCTCGTCGGTGAGGGGCTGCACCAGCTTGGCCGTCTCCGAGAAGCGCTGCTGGGCCACCTCGTCGGCCTTCTTCTGCTGCTCCTCCAGCGACGCCGTGGAGAGCAGCTTGAACTCCTTCATCAGCGATTCGCGATCAGCGGCTTGGCGCTGGACCTGCTCGATGGCGGCATCTCGCTGCGCCAGTGCCGCTGCCACGTTGGCCGACACCTTGGCCGTCTCGCTCTGGGCCTCGGCCGTCATGCGCCGAGCATCCGCGACAGCGGCCTCGAGGTGGGCCCGTGCCGCGACCTCAGCCGCGACATCCGCCCTCATCTGCATCGCTTCGTCGCGGAATCGCGCCGCATCCTCTCTGGCCTGAGCGAGATCACCGCGGGCCTGCGTGAGCGCCAGCTGGGCCTGCTCCCGTTCGGCCGACGTATCTGGCGCGGCCGTGGTGCGGCGACCTGCGAGGTAGCCGCCGACGGCGCCCAGAATCAGGGCGAGAATGATGGCGAGGAAGTCCATGTCTCCACTAAATCAGGGGCCTCTGACATTTTCTGGCTGCCACTCCGGCTAGGCCCGGGGCCACCATGTCTGATGGCGCGGCTAGCCTAGGGATCATGTTCGACTCCGCCCAGCAGCACATTGACGATCTTGCCGATTTCGTCTCGGCCTCGCCCACGTCGTACCACGCGGCAGATCTCTTGGCCGTGCGTCTGCGGCAGGCGGGTTTCGATCAGGTGGATCCCAAGCAGCCGTTGAGCGACGTCACGGGGCGCAAGTTCCTCATCCGCGACGGCGCCGTCGTGGCCTGGGTGGCCCCCGCGGAGCTGTCCGCGGATTCCGCCTTCCGCGTCGTCGGCACCCACACCGATTCACCCGGCTTCAAGGTGAAGCCGGGTTCCAACATCAACTCCGTGGGCTGGAGCCAGCTCCCCGTCGAGGTGTACGGCGGGCCGCTGTTGAATTCTTGGCTCGATCGCGATCTCGGGGTCGCCGGACGGCTCGTCACGCTCGACGGCACCGTCCATCTGGTCAAGACTGGCCCCATCGCCCGCATCCCGCAGTTGGCGATCCACTTGGACCGCACGGCCAACGACGCGCTGAAGCTCGACAAGCAGGCCAACACGCAGCCGATCCTCGCCATCGAGATGCGCCAAGGGCTGATGGAGCACCTCGCCTCGCTCGTGGGGATCGAGGCCGACGACGTCGCGTACCACGACCTCTTCGTCTTCGACACCCAGCGCCCGGCCGTCATCGGCGTGGAGCGCGAGTTCTTCGCGTCCGCGCGCCTGGACAACCTGCTCAGCACCCACGCCGCGCTCGCCGCCGTCGAGAAGCTCGACGTGCCGGAATCGGATGTCGCGGTCTTCGCCGCCTTCGATCACGAGGAGGTTGGCTCGGCCACCACCACCGGCGCCGGCGGCCCGCTGCTGCAGGACGCCCTCGAGCGCATCGCCGTCGGGTACGGACTCTCGTTCGATCAGACCAAGGCGATGATCGCCCGCTCGTCGTGCATCTCGGCAGACTGCGGCCACGTCGTCCACCCCGGCTACCCGAACCACCACGATCCGGTGAACAAGCCCCTGCCCAACAAGGGCCCGCTGCTCAAGATCAACGCCAACCAGCGCTACGCCACCGACGGCGTGGGCGCGGCGCTGTGGATGCGCGCCTGCGAGCAGGCCGGAGTGCCCACTCAGGCGTTCGTGTCGAACAACGCGATGCCCTGCGGCTCCACGATCGGCCCGATCACGGCCACCCGGCTGGGCATCACCACCGTCGACGTTGGCGCCGGTCTGCTTAGCATGCACTCGGCGCGCGAGCTGTGTGGCGTCGAGGACCCGCACTACCTCGCGGCGGCCATGGCCGCCTACTGGTCCGGCGCCTAAGGGGTTAGCCCGCCAGCCCCTGCGGGCGGT
>DYZF01000003.1 GCA_020741375.1 Tessaracoccus flavescens | reverse complement strand
AACATCACCGATGGTCGCATCGCGAGCATCGAACACTTGGATCACAGAGAAGAGAAGGTCCCGTCATGAGGAAACTGATCGCAACGTTGCTGGTCGCCTTCTTGTTGGCAATCGTCCCGGGGGGTTTCGTCGCGGCCAACACCGCCATGGGCGACCCCACGGACGCAGGCTCGGGTGGCTCGAGCGGATCGGGAGACTTGGGGGGCTCCGGCGGTTCGAGCAACGTCCCACCCGGGGGAGGGGCCGTCGGTGGCGTGTCCACTCCGCGCGTCATGCTCACCGCGTTTGCGGTGACACCCGCGGAGGTCGTCGCCGGCGGCACCTTTGAAATCACGTTCATCTTGGAGAACAAGTCGCAGCGCACGCGCGTCAACAACCTCAAGGTGACCGTCAGCGGCGGCGACGCCGGTGAACTGCTCCCGGTGGGCGGATCGTCGTCCACCTACATCTCGACGATCAAGGCCGGCGGCTCCGTCGATCGCACCATGGCGTTCCGCTCCCTGCCGACGTTGGAAGAGCGGCCATATCCGATGACGATCGCGATCGAGTACGAGGACACGCAGGCCAACGCCTACACGTCGACGGAGAACGTCGCGGTGCTGATCAAGCAGAACTCCCGGGCCACAACCACCACCCCACAGGTCATGCCGGCGACGATCATGGTGGGCCAGGAGACGTCGGTGACGTTCTCCATCAACAACCTGGGCAAGAACAAGCTGTACAACGCGACGGTGAAGGTGCCGGACGGCCAGGCCGTCGCACCGACGGAGCGGTTTGTCGGCAACATCGATCCGGGCGCGTCCGGTGAGGTGGAGTTGCCGCTGATGGCGGTCAGCGAGGCTGCTGAACCGATCCGCATCGAGGTCACCTACGAAGACGCCAACGGTGCGCCGACCACCACTGAGACGACGGCGCAGCTGGCGGTCATGCCGATGGAGCAGGCACCCCCCATGGAGGAGCCGATGCCGCCGATGGAGGAGGAGCCGCAGGGTCCGTTGAACAACCCCGTGATCCTCGCCGTGATCGGTGGAGCGCTGTTGGCAGCCGTGCTGATCGCCATCTTCGTCTCCCGGGCCGCGCGGAAGCGTAAGCGGGAACGTGAGCTGGAGGGCGACATGTCCTACCTCGACGACGATCCGCTCGTCCCCACCGACCCGAGCTGACGGGAGCCACCTCCATGCGCTTTGGCGACTTGCTCGCCGCCAGCCTCGGCTCGCTGTGGCAACGCAAGTTCCGCACCTTCATGACCGTGAGCGGCGTCGTCATCGGCACGCTCTCGGTGGTGGTCATGGTCTCGCTCGGCTACGGCATGAGCGCCTCGCAGTTCGAATCGATCGAGCGGCAGGCCAACCTGCGACAGGTGCAGGTGCTGGGGCCGCCGATGCAGACCCAGCCCGGGGTGCAGGCCAAGCAGATGGACGACCGCTACCTCGCGGAGTTCCGTAACTACCCCGGCGTCAAGGCCGCCTGGCCCGTGTACAACCCGCAGATCCAGGTGCAGGTGGGCAGTACGACGGGCTGGCCGCAGATCCAGGCGATGCCCGCCGCGGCGATCGAGGCCATGAAGCTGGACGTCGCGTCCGGACAACTCCCCGTCGACGGCGACCCGCTGCGCTGGGTGCTGGGCGACAAGGTCCAAGAGACCTTCTACGACCCGAACACGGGCATGCCGATCCCCGTCGATCTTGCGACGGCCCAGATCTACATGTCGTTCGACGGCGCCGGCGGCGACTGCATGGGGCCCGGATGCCCACCGCCGGATCCGAACACGCCGAAGCCACCGAAGAAGATCCTCGTGCCGACCGGAGCGGTGCTGGCCGGCGAGCCTAACGTGTGGACCCGGCATTCGCAGAGCGTCTACGTCGACCTCGACGCGCTCATCCCGGTGCTGGAGAAGGCGTACAAGGGCAAGGCCATCCCGGGCCAGCCGACGACGCCGTCGGGCAAGCCGATGGGCGAGTTCATCTACTCGATGTTCGTGCTGGAAACCGAGACGATGGAGGACGCCGAGGCGCTCAACACCATCCTCAAGGAGGAGGGTGTGCAGGCATATTCCGAGGTGGAGTGGATTCGGGAGGCGCAGCGGCAGTCGGCGATGATCCAGGCCGTGTTCGGCGGCATCGGCGCGATCTCGCTGCTGGTCGCGGCCATCGGTATCGCCAACACGATGATGATGAGTGTTTACGAGCGCACCAAGGAGATCGGCGTCATGAAGGTGCTGGGCGCGTCGCTCGGCGACATCCGACGGATGTTCCTGTTCGAGGCCTCCAGCATCGGCTTCTTCGGAGGCCTGTTCGGATTGCTGTTGAGCTTGGCGGCGTCGTTCGTGATCAACGCGACGCTGGGTCAGCAGTTCATGGGCGAGATGGGCGGCTCTGGCGGTGGGATCTCGCGCATCCCGTGGTGGTTGATGCTGGGCGCGGTGGTGTTCGCGACGCTCATCGGTACCGTTAGCGGCTTCGTGCCGGCGCAGCGGGCGATGAAGTTGAGCCCGTTGGCGGCGATCCGGTCGCAGTAGCGCGGTCGCTGTCGAGTCTGGTTGTTGAGCCATCCTGCGGGAGAGGGAGTCCATCCACCAAGCGACCCCGGTTCAGATATTCCGTAACGCAGGAGTACCGTAATTCTCATGAGTCTCGTGGAGCGGTTGGCCGGGCGACGATGCGCCACGGCGAAGGCGCTGGTGTCGCAGTCGACCCGCCCGCTCGACGAGCTTCCCATCGGCGAATCCGCCGCCATCGTCTGCTTCGACGACGACGACATCGTCGCCCGACGGCTCTTCGACCTCGGCTTCGCCCCCGGCGAGCGCGTCGTCCGCCTCCGCAGCGCCCCGCTCGGCGATCCGATGATGTTCCGCGTCGGCGGCGTCGAGATCGTGCTGCGTCGCGCCCAAGCCAGACGGATCCTGGTGGAGCTATGACCCACCACCACCATCACGGCGCGCCCGCCGTCGCCGTCGATCGGGACGCCCCGCGGATCGCGCTGGTCGGCAGCCCCAATGCCGGCAAGACCACCCTCTTCAACGGCCTGACCGGCCTGCGCGCCAAGACCGGCAACTATCCAGGCGTCACCGTCTCCCGCTTCGAGGGCGCCGTCGAGACCGACACCGGCATCGTCGTCGTCGAAGATCTTCCTGGCACCTATTCGCTGGATCCGATCAGCCCCGACGAGGAAGTGGTCGCCACCGTCCTCGAGGAGGCCGACACCCTCGCCGGCCTGCTCGTCGTCGTCGACGCCACCAACCTGCGCCGCGGCCTCAACCTCGTTGCCCAGGTGCAGCAGGCGGGCCTGCCCACGACGGTGGTCCTCACGTTCGTCGATGAGCTGATCCGACGGGGTGGCCGGGTGGACCCCGAAGCTCTCGGCAGGGCGCTGGGCACGAAGGTGCTGCCGGTGGTCGCGGGGGAGCGACGGGGCGTCGAGGCACTGCGCGAGGTGATGGCCACACCGTCGACGTGGCCGGCCCCGATCATGCCGCCGCCCACGGAGCCCGACGAGGTGGTGGGCTGGGCGCAATCGATCCTCAAGGCCGCGCACTTCCACGCCCCAGACCCGGATTCACGCACCGGCAAACTGGATTCGATCCTGCTGCACCCGGTGCTCGGCAGCGTCATCTTCTTCGCCACGATGTTCGCGTTCTTCCAGATCATCTTCGCCGTGGCCGCGCCGCTGCAGACCCTGATCGAGGAGGCGTTCGTAGCCCTCGGCGAGGCGGCCCGCGCCGCCATCGGCATCCCGTGGCTGGCCAGTTTCGTCGCCGACGCGCTCCTCGCCGGTGTGGGTGGTGTCCTAGTGTTCCTCCCGCAGATCGCGCTTCTGTTCGTGCTCATCTCGCTGCTGGAGGGCTCCGGCTACCTCTCGCGGGCGGCGTACCTGATGGACCGGATCATGTCGACGGCGGGGCTCGAGGGGCGGGCGTTCGTCGCGCTGCTGAGCTCTGTGGCATGCGCGATCCCGGGCATCATGGCCACTCGGACGCTGCCGTCGGCCAAGGATCGGCTCGCCACGATGATGGCCGCACCCTTGATGACGTGTTCGGCCCGTCTGCCCGTCTATGTGCTGCTGATCGGCCTGCTCGTGCCCAACGAGGCGCGCGTCGGTCCGTTCACGCTGCAGGGCGTCATCATGTTCGGCCTCTACCTCCTGGGTGCTGCCTCGGCGATGACGTCGGCGTGGTTCTGGAAGCGCATCGTCGGCCGCTCCGGCGTCGGCCTGCCGTTCTACATGGAGATGCCGTCATACAGGTTGCCGCGCCTGCGCACCGTCCTGATCTCGGTGTGGGACGCGTGCAAGGCGTTCCTGAAAAAGGTCACCTCGATCATCCTCATCACTACCGTGGTGCTGTGGGCGCTGTTGAGCCTGCCGATCCGCTCCGACGCCGACCTCGCCGCCGCCGGGGTGGACCCCACCGACGACGTCGCCGTCGCGGCCTACACGCTCGACAACTCCGCCGCCGCCGCGATCGGCCGAGCCGTGCAACCCGTCTTCGAGCCTCTGGGCTTCGACTGGCGCGTCAACGTGGGCGTCATCTCGTCGCTCGCGGCGCGCGAAGTGTTCGTCTCCACGCTGGGTCAGGTGGCGTCGGCGTCTGATCCCGAGAACCCCACAGAGGCGCTCGCCAACATGACCCATCAGGACGGGAAGCGCGCCGGCGAGAAGGTTTTCACGCCGCCCACGATCACCGCCCTGCTGGTGTTCTTCGTGTACGCGCTGCAGTGCATGTCGACGCTGGCGGTGATGCGCCGCGAGACCGGCACGTGGAAGTGGCCCGCCATCGCCTTTGCATATCTAGGCGTCACCGCATGGGTGATGGCCTTCTTGGCCCGCGTTCTGACGGAGGCATTGTGGGCGTGAAACGAGCAATCCATCCCCAAGGGATCCCCGGCGAACCCAACGCGGTGCGGTGGGTGACAGACGTCGACCTCCCGGTGGGTCTGGTGACCAAGGCGCCCGGCACCGTCGGCCCGCTGCTGGAGTACGGCGTGCTGAGCAAGATCTTCGTCGAGCGTGGTGGCGTGTGGACGTGGCTGGCACCCGAGCAGAGCCTCAGCGAGCACGGCCCGCGGATCCGCGACGCCGTCGCAGCCGCCGTCGACCTCGACGGCTGGGAGATCTCCGAGGGTTCCGCCGAGCTGCTGGGCCACATCGCGCGCGAAGTGCTGGAAGGCGAGTTGGCCAGCTACGTCGCGTCGCACGGCGGGCACATCACCGTGACGGGATCGACGGCGTCCACCCTGACGCTGGATTTCGGCGGCGCCTGCGAGGATTGCCCGGCGGCCGGCTCAACGCTGCACGACCGGATCGAGACGACGGTGAAGGCCCGCTACCCGATGCTGGAACGCGTCGAGCGAGTCGGCGGCGAGCACCAGGGCGGCGGCTGGTTAGGCCTGCCCGTCCCCGGTCGCGGTCGCTGAATCGACGTCGTCAGCCTCATAGTCGGCGTGCCGGGCGCCCTCGGCGGGCACCCGGGCCGGACCGACGGTCAGGGCTGCGAGCCCCGTCGTGATCGGCACTGACAGGATCAGCCCGATCGCCGAGGCCAAGGTTCGGACGCCCTCACCGGCGAACAGTTCTTGCGTCAGGAGTGCAAGCGGCTCCCGGTTGGAGAAGTAGATCAGCAGCAGCACCGCCAGCGCCGCACCTGCGTAGGCGAAGACGATGGTGTAGATCGTGGAGGCGATGTGGTCGCGGCCGATGCGCATGCCCGCGGAGAACACCTTGGCCCGCGACCACTGAGGCGCCGCGGCCCTCAGCTCCCACACGGCTGAGGCCTGCGTGATGGTGACGTCGTTGAGCACGCCCAAGCCGCCGATGATGATGCCCACCATGAGGAGATCCTGGAAGTCGATGCCGGGGGCGAGGAGGCCGAGGTCGTACTCGTTCTCGTCGGCGAACCCGGAAAGCCGGGCGGCCTGCACGGCCAGCGAGCCGAGCGCCGTCGTCACCGCCAAGCCCAGGAGGGTGCCCGCGAGGGCCGCCGATGTTCGCAGAGAAACGCCGTGGGCGACGTAGAGGACGATGAACATGATCACCGTCGAGCCCGACAACGCGACGGCCATGCCCGGCTTGCCGATGATGATGGCGGGCAGCATGAACGCCAGCAGCACCCATGCGGCGATCACCAGGCCGAGGATGGCGAACAGGCCCTTCCAGCGCGCCACCGCGACCACCGCCAGCAGGAACAGCACGCCCATGAAGATGAGGACGGGCAGGCGATCGACGCCGCTGAAGGCGTAGTGGAGGCCGTCGGCGGTTGGAATGCTGGCCACCTCGATGGTGTCGCCGACGCGGAGCCCGTTGTGGACGTGGGCGCCGGTGAGTTCGACGGCGACGGTGGTGCCGGACTGTTCGCCGTCGAGGAGGGTCGCCAGAACGGTGCTGCAGGCCGCGGTTCCGATGGGGGTCTCCACCGACGACGCGCACCCGGCTTCGATGGCGTCGACCTTGGCGTCGACGTAGGTGAGGCCGGCTGGGTCCGACACCTTCGTGAGGGCGCCGTCGATCTGCGCTTGGGAGGGCCAGAGCCAGATCAGCCCGGCGATGGCGAGGACACCGACGACGATGAGGAATCCGATCAGGATGTTGCGGGCGCGCTCGCCCACCTCGACGACGCCGTGGTTGCCGTGCGAATGTCCGTGACCCATGGGGGACAACTTACCTGTGCGCGGTTCGGGGTCGCGGGCGTCGTTCCCGTGAGCCGGGGTGGGGAGTGGTGCGCTGGTTTGGGTGACCCCGCCCGTTGGGCTTGGGTGGGGGAGGCGTACAGTGGATCTCGAAATGTTGAAAGTTGAAGCAAAGGTGAAGCGGCGGCCAGACCCGAAGTGCCCGCTGCGCCCCGGCGAGCCCTGCACGTTGTGCCAGGCGAGCGTCACCGGTCCGCAGGATTGCGGGTTGGTCTACCTGATCATGGACGACCCGGAGGCTCGCGAGGCGTTTGTCGCCTCGAAGCGCCGCTGAGGTCCCTCCGCCCTACGCTGACTGATCAGTCCGCCCACATCCGCTGACTGTGTAGTCCGCGCGACGAAGTCGCCGGGCGTATCGAAATCTCTTTGGCTGGTTTGTGGCTTGCCTGTGGTTGGGGCGAGTGGTGCGGGGATGGGGCCTTCTCGCCTAGGGGCTGTTCACGCGCTTATCGCGCGCGTGAACGCCCCGACGCCCGACCCACCGCGAAGGCCCC
>DYZF01000002.1 GCA_020741375.1 Tessaracoccus flavescens | reverse complement strand
GTCGCCGAGGCGATGCGCAAGGTTGCGCTGCCCTTCGGCGTCACGAACCTGGCCCAGGCCGCGGCCCAGGCCTCGTATGAGGCGGATGCGGAGCTGACTGAGCGCGTCCGCTACATCGTCTCTGAACGAGGCCGCGTGGCGCAGGCGCTGGCGTCCGACGGTTGGAGCCTTCCGCGCAGCGAAGCGAACTTCCTGTGGCTGCCGCTCGGCGATGCCACAGACCAAGGCCTCCAAACCTTCGAGGAGCACGGGCTCATCGTGCGCGCCTTCCCGGGCGAAGGGATCCGCGTCACGATCGCCGAGGACGAGGCCAACGACCGCATCATCGAGGCAGCCAGCCGCCTCAAGGCGCTGGGCGGTGGACGCCGATGACGGTTCCGCACCGCGTCGCCGCTGCACTTGCGACCCATATCCACCATGTCTTCGGATTGATGGGTAACGGCAACGCCCACCTCATCGACGCCTTCGGTGAACTGGGCGTCCCGTTCACCGCCCTTCGTCACGAGGCGGGGACGGTGGCCGCAGCCGACACTTATTGGCGCGCCTCGCGACGTCTGGCCGTCGCGACCACCACGTACGGCGCCGGTTACACCAACACGCTTACAGCCCTGGCAGAGGCGGCTCAAGCCCGGATCCCTCTGATTCTGTTGACCGGCGGTCAGCCGAGCAGCGGGGCACGTCCGTTCGACGTCGATCAGGCGGCCATCAGCGAAGCGGTACGCGCCCCATACCTGCGCGTCTCGCCCGAGGAGCCTGCGGACGCAGTTCATGAAGCGGTCCGCACTGCGCTCGCCGAACGGCTCCCGGTGGTCCTAGACCTGCCTTACGACCTGACCAGAGCAGAAACACCTGCCCGGCCGATGCCTGACCCGGGTGATCTGCGGCCGGAGCCCGTCGCACCTGATCCCGTGGCTGTGGAGGAGGCCGCACGCCTGCTTCACGGCGCCCGCCGCCCCGTGATCCTGGCTGGGCGTGGAGCTCACGAGGCAGACGCCGGCCCCACCTTGAGATTGCTGGCCGACGCGGTGGGAGCCCTCACCGCCGAGACCGCCTTAGCCCGCGGTCTGTTCGCCGACGCGTCGCACCATCTGGGCGTGACCGGCGGGTTCGGGCATGAGGAAGCGATGGCGCTGGTCCGGGAGGCCGACGTCGTGGTGGCGGTTGGCGCCAGCCTCTCGCAGTTCACCATGCGTTTCGGGGGACTGCTCGGCCCGGACGCGACGCTCATTCAACTCGACGATGCCGGGGCCGCGACCCATCCGCGAGTGGACCTTCTGGTTCACGGAGACGCACGTCAGTCCGCGGCGGCGCTGCTCGACGCGCTGGACGGCGTAGAGATCGACACGCAATGGCGAGCGCGAGCTGCACAGAGCTGGCCCCGTCAGCGGGATGCTGGCGTGGGCATCTGCGCAGACGGACGGCTTGATCCACGCTCCGTGTCCTCACGGCTCGCGCAGCTTCTGCCTGAGAACCGGGTGGTCGTCACCGACGGCGGCCACTTCATCGGATGGCCGAACACCCACTGGCCCGTGGCCTCGCCCGAGCGAATGCTCATGGTGGGCACCGCGTATCAGACCATCGGCCTCGGCTTCCCGTCGGCCGTGGGGGCGGCACAGGCGATCGACGGCGCGACGGTGGTGCTGGCCACAGGTGACGGCGGCGGGCTCATGGCGTTGGCCGATCTCGAATCTGTCGTCCGCTCGTGCCCCAGCGCGGTGGTTGTCGTCTTCAACGACGCGGCTTATGGCGCCGAGGTGCATCTTTACGGGGAGATGGGCTTGGACCAGGCACCCATGCGTATTCCCGAGGTCGATTTCGCAGGCCTCGGCGAAGCCCTTGGCGCAACCGGCGTCGTGGTGCGATCTCTGGAGGATCTGGACGCGGTCGAGCGATGGATGCACGACGGGGCGCGCGGCACTCTCGTCGTGGATTGTCGGATCTCGCGAAGCGTGGTCGCTGACCATCAGCGGGAGATTCAGCGCATTAACGGAGTGGCGCCCAAGGCTGACGCCGCCCCCGTCGAGTCAAGTGCAGCGCCTTGATCAGCGGTCCGAAGCGCGAGGCGGACGAGATCGCGGGGGAGTAGGCCCGGCCAGCCGTGTACCCGCCGGGCGAGGTCCCACGGCATCCCGGACACGCCGTACCGCGCTCCGAGCAGTGCCCCGGCGATGGCGGCGACGGTGTCAGTGTCGTGCCCGATGCTGATGGCCAGTTGGAGCGCCACCTCGATGTGATCCGCCCGGTCAAGGTGGCGGGTGGCATGGATCGACGACCAAGCCGCTTGGAAGGCGGTGACCGTCCATCCGTTCTTGTGGAACGTCGTCGGGTCCAAGGACTCTGCTTCATCGATGAGACCGGCCCAGCGCTCGCGCCGTTCGGCAGGGAGGAGAGCCAGCCCGGCCCTGACATCCAGCCGTCCGTCGACGACAGCCACGCGAACGGCCTCCGACCACAGCACACAGGAATCGGTGCAGTCGTCCGCGGCGTGCGTCAGCGAGGCGATTCGGGCGGCGGCTCGCGCCGTCTCGTCGGGGGAGTGGAGGGCGACGAGCCCCACGACGCCGGTGCGCATCAGCGCACCATTGCCCGCCTTGCCGGCGGCGCTCAGAGCCTCCGATGCCCGCAGCATCGCGTCATGACGACGGCCGGAGGTGCGCCGTGCTTGCGTGAGGACCTGGCGGGTCTGGTTGCCGATGTCGGTGGCCCCAGACTGCTGCCAGTCGATGAAGCGCTGAGCCACCATCTCGAGACCTTCGTCGGTGTTCAGGTTGAGACCACGCGCGGTGGTCAAGGCGACGCACAAGGCCATCTGTGTGTCGTCGGACCATTCGCCCGGTTCGTAGGGGCCCAGGCCGCCGCCAATCATCCGCGCATCGCCGCGGAAAATTCGGGGAGCGAACTCGTAGGGAACGCCCAGCGCGTCGCCGATGGCCTGACCAAGCAGAACGCCGCCGGCCCGGTCCTTGTGTGTCGTAGAAAGCTCCATCGTGACCTCCTTGCCGGATTGGAGCAGAACTGCTCAAATCCAAAGTTAGCGCAGGTGTGCGACAATCGTCAAGTGGACTACGAAGACACCTCAGGTAGGGCCCTCACTGATTACCCGCGGCCGTCGGTTGCTGTGGACGTTGCACTGCTGACCGTGGCGCCGCACACGGGGCTGTCGGTGTTGCTGATTAAGCGCGAGGGGCGACACCTTCACGACGCCTGGCAGCTGCCCGGGACGTTCCTGCACGAGGGGGAGACTCTCGCCGACGCCGCGGCCCGTGCGTTGCGCGTCAAGGTGGGCGTCGATGGGTTCGACCCGCTGCAACTCGAAGTGTTGGACGCGCCCGGACGAGACGATCGTGGCTGGGTGTTGTCGGTCGCCCACCTCGACGTGGTGCCCTTCGACCGCCTGGACGTGCTGATCCGCGACGGTATCCGGCTCGAGCCGGTGCGAGCGGTGCAGGGCTTGGCCTTCGATCACGATCGCATCGTCGAGCTCGCCGTTGGCCAACTGCGACGGGAGTATGCGCACGTCCCAGATCCGCGTCTGCTGCTGGGGGAGGAATTCACGTTGCTGGAGCTTCAGCGGCTGCACGAGGCGGTGGCCGGGGAGGCCCTGCCGAAGGACACGTTCCGGCGCAGCATGCAGGCCCAACTGACGGATCTCGGGCGCACCCAGCCGGGCGTCGTCGGGAAGCCAGCACGACTGTTCGGGCGCCGATAACACCCTGAAGACCCATTGCGCCCGACGGCGGCGAGCGAGGTGATCCGCCGGTACAGTCGATGCCATGCATGCAGGCGCGGTGGCGGTAGGTCAGTTGCTCGTCGCCACCCAGCCGGGTGACGGCGGCTACTTCGACCGCACCGTCATCCTCCTCATCGAGCACCACGCGGAAGCCACTGTCGGGGTCTGCCTGAACGTGCCGCCAGATCCCGACGTCATCGAAACCCTGCAACACCTGTCCGAAGGGATGAACCTGCCGTCCACCAGGTTCTCGGAGGGCGGGCCCGTCAACCGCGAGGCATTGGTCACCCTGGCCGAGCCTGCCACCCCGGAATCGCCGCCACCTGGCTGGGACCGGATCTCCGGCGACATTGGAGTCGTCGACGCCAGCTTCCCGCCCGAACTGCTCGCCACCTCATTCCAACAGCTCCGCGTGTTCGTCGGACTCTCCGCATGGTCGCCGGGGCAGTTGGAAGGCGAGCTCATCCGCGGCTCCTGGTTCCGCGCCCCGGTGCGCCACGAGGACGTATTCGGCGACCCCGATGGCCTCTGGCGCCGAGTGTTGCGCAGGATGGGCGGCAGCACAGGTCGCTGGTCGACTTGGGCCGAGGACCCCACGCTCAACTGAAACCCATGGCTACCATGGAGGGCAACGCAAGGAGGCATGGGTGAGCGACGGTACGGGGAAGGCCAAGATTCTGGTCGTCGACGACGACGCAGCGCTGTCTGAAATGCTGCAGATCGTCCTTCGCCAAGAAGGCTTCGACACTGTCCACTGCCCATCAGGCGATTCGGCGCTCGACGAGTTCCGCGCAGAGCGGCCAGACCTCGTGCTCCTAGATCTCATGCTCCCCGGACGCGACGGCGTCTCCGTCTGCCGCGACATCCGTTTCGAATCCGGCGTCCCGATCATCATGTTGACGGCGAAATCGGACACCGCCGACGTTGTCGCGGGCTTGGAGGCCGGCGCCGACGACTATGTCCCGAAGCCGTTCAAGGCCAAGGAACTCCTAGCCAGAATCAGAACCCGCCTGCGCCGCACCGGCGCCGACGCGGGGGCAGACCTGCTCACCATCGGTGATCTGACGATCTCGGTCTCCTCGCACGTGGTCAAGCGTGGCAACACGATGCTCTCGCTCACCCCGTTGGAGTTCGAACTCCTCCTGGCGCTCGCCAAGCGCCCCACCCACGTCTTCACCCGCGAAGCCCTGCTCGACGAGGTGTGGGGCTACCGCAACGCGGCCGATACGCGGCTCGTCAACGTGCACGTCCAGCGACTCCGCGCCAAGGTTGAGAAGGACCCGGAGCATCCCGAGATCGTGATCACCGTGCGCGGGATCGGCTATCGGGCCGGTGAGTCAGCGGAGTAGCCGGGGCGGCATCCGGCAACTGTGGTGGAGCTCCCTGCCACTGCGGGTGCTGTTCTCCACCTTGTCCCTCTCCATGCTCGTCATGGTGCTCGCCGGCGCCGTGCTGCTGCAGCAAGCCACCGCGGGCGTCGTGGCGGCGAAGCGAGATTCCTCCCTGAATGAGGCGGTCGGCGTCTTCACGTTCATGCAGGAGCAGCTGCGCAACCCCGAGTTCCGCGGCCTCGCCGTCCTCGAATCCCTCAACCGCCTCGCCGACCTCGCCGTCGCGCAGCAATCGCAGTACCGGGTCGTCATTCAGGCACCGTCGTCCAGCTTGGTGTCGGCGGGCATCCTCGCCGAGTCGGTGCCTGCAGCGCTGCGCGAACGCGTCGAGGAATCCCAAGGCATGTTCATCACGCCCACGGAAGTGGTCTACACAGACCCAGCCGTCGCACCAGAGCCGGGCTGGGCCGTCGGTGCGTCCCTCATTGGGCCTGCGGGCGAGCGCTACCCGGTCTACTACCTGTTCCCCATGACCACGGAGCTCCAGACGCTGCGGGCGCTGCGCGGCGCCGTCATCGGCGCGGGCATCGTCCTGGTCATCGCGTTGACGCTGATCGCCTATCTGGTGACCGGCCAGGTGATCCGGCCCGTGCGTCGGGCCAGCCAAGCCGCGCTCAGGCTCGCCTCGGGACGCCTCGACGAGCGCGTCCGAGTGCACGGCACCGACGATCTCGCGCTGCTGGCCAAATCCATGAACCGGATGGCGGGCCAGTTGCAGCAGCGAATCCGGGAGCTGGAAACCCTCTCCACGCTCCAGCAGCGTTTCGTGAGCGACGTCTCCCACGAACTGCGCACTCCCATGACCACCATCAAGATGGCCGCCGACGTCATCCACGATTCCCGCGGCAAGCTGGATCCCATGTCGGCCCGCTCGGTGGAGCTGATGTCGACGGAGATCGACCGCTTCGACGACATGCTCGCCGACCTCTTGGAGATCTCCCGGTTCGACGCCGGGGCCGCCGTGCTGTCGCTGCAGGAGACCGAAGTCGCGGCGCTGGTCACGGCCGAGATCGAGGCGAATCGTTCGATGGCGGAGCAGTTGGGCGTTCAGTTGGTCTTCAACAAGCTGACCGACGACAACACCGCCCACGTCGACGACCGCCGAATCCGGCGCATCCTGCGCAACCTCATCACCAACGCGATCGAGCACGGAGAACGCCGCCCGGTGCTGATCACGCTCGCCTCGGACGACGAGGCGGTTGCGGTGGCCGTCCGCGACCACGGCGTCGGCTTTGAAGCCGAGAACGCCTCGCGCGTGTTCGATCGCTTCTGGCGAGCCGATCCCAGCCGCACCCGCATCGTCGGCGGTTCCGGCCTGGGGCTGTCGATCTCCATGGAGGACGCCCGGCTCCATCGTGGCTGGCTGACCGCCTGGGGCCGCTCGGGCCGCGGCGCCCAGTTCCGCCTCACCCTGCCTCGAACACCCGACGACGAACTCACGTCGTCGCCGCTCCCGGTGATTCCCACCGACGATCTTGGGGGAGGCGACACGTGATCCGCCGAATTCTCGCCGCGCTGCTCGCGGTGCTCTTCATCACCGGCTGCACAGAGATCGATGTGGCCGGTCCGGTGGAAGAGGTGCCGGTCGATGTCGATGCCAAGGCGATCGACATCGCGCCCGAACCACCCTCGGAGGGCGTGTCGCCCGGGCGCCTCGTCGACGGCTACCTCCAGGCGCTCGCAGATCCGGAGGGCGGCTATCAGGTGGCGCGCGAGTACCTGACTCCCGAGGCCTCCGCCGAGTGGGAACCCACCACTGCGGTCATCTACCGCGGAAGCATCGACGGCGACGACACGGGTGCGCGGGTGGCCGGCCATCGCATCGGCGAGTTGGACGAGATTGGCCGCTACACCGCGACCCACGAGGAGTTCACCCACGATTTCGACGTGGTGCTCCACGACGGCGAGTACCGTATCGCCAATCCGCCCGACGGGTTGCTGCTCTCGCCCTACCTGTTCTCGCGGTACTACCGCCGCGTCGCCCTGTACTTCATGAGCCTCGGCGGCAGCAATGTGGTGCCGGACCCCATCCACGTGCCCGAATCCTTGGTCACGCCGCGAGTTGTCGTCGAAGGGCTTCTGGCCGGCCCC
>DYZF01000001.1 GCA_020741375.1 Tessaracoccus flavescens | reverse complement strand
GCGGCCGGTCTCGCCCGTGGAGAAGGGCGGGAAGTTGTAGTTGTGCATGTAGCGCTTGGTGTTCTCGGGCGAGAGCGTGTCAATCTTCTGCTCCATGTCGAGCATGTTCAGCGTGGAGACGCCCAGAATCTGGGTTTCGCCGCGCTGGAACAGGGCCGAGCCGTGGACGCGCGGGATGACCTCAACCTCGGCCGAGAGGGTGCGGATGTCGCTCGGGCCGCGGCCGTCGATGCGGACGCCCTCGGTGAGCGAGCGGTGACGCACGATCTTCTTGGTGAGTGCCTTGAGAGCGGCCGACACCTCGTTCAGACGATCCTCGAAGCGCTCAGCGAGCTTCTCCTGCACGTCCTGACGGATGGCGTGGGTGGCCTCGTCGCGCTCCTGCTTGCCGGCGATCTGCATGGCCTCGGCCACACGGTCGTGGGCGAGTTCGGAGACGGCCTCGAAGACGTCGTCCTCGTAGTCGCGGAAGACGGGGAAGTCGTAGGTCTCCTTGGGGAGCTTCGCGGCGAGCTCGGCCTGAGCGTCGCACAGCGCCTTGATGAACGGCTTGGCGGCCTCGAGGCCCTGGCCCACGACCTCTTCGGTCGGGGCGGTCTTGCCGGCGCGGACGAGTTCCCACGTGGCGTCGGTGCCGCCGGCCTCAACCATCATGATGGCGACGTCGCCGTCGGCCAGCACGCGGCCGGCAACAACCATCTGGAAGGTGGACTTGGCAACCTGCTCGACGGTGGGGAAACCCACCCACTGGTCGTCGATCAGCGCGACTCGGACGCCGCCGATCGGGCCGGAGAACGGAAGGCCGGCGATCTGGGTGGACATCGACGCGGCGTTGATCGCGACGACGTCGTAGTAGACGGCCGGGTTGAGGGCGAGGACGGTCACGATGACCTGGACCTCGTTGCGCAGCCCCTTGACGAACGCGGGGCGCAGCGGACGGTCGATGAGGCGGGCGGCCAGGATGGCGCCTTCGCCGGGGCGACCTTCGCGACGGAAGAACGAGCCGGGGATCTTGCCGGCGGCGTACATGCGCTCTTCGATGTCGACGGTAAGGGGGAAGAAGTCGATGGCGTCGCGCGGGGTCTTCTGCGCGGTGGTGGCCGACAGCAACATGGTGTCGCCGTCGAGGTAAACAGCGGCCGAGCCGTCGGCCTGCTGGGCCAGCATGCCGGCCTCAAAACGTACTGTGTGCTTGCCGTGCTTGCCGTTGTCGATAACGGCCTCGGCGAATTCGATGCCTGGTCCTTCCACGGACAGGCTCCTTTCGGTAGGGGGAACCGCCCACGCCGCAGCGCAGGTCCAATCCCGCCACGCCTCCCGGTCTTCGATCGAGGCTCGCGGGGGCATGAACACCCGAAAACCACTACCGAGGACCAGAGCGACAGCTGGGCTGGGCGGCTCAATACAGAGAAATGCTTATGAAGTTGTTACTTCATCCTAGCCGAGCCCACCCGTGAGCCGTCATTCGTTCCTTCGCGCCAACGCCCTCTGCAGCACGACGAACACCAGAAGCAGTGCGCCGATGACGATCTTGGTCCACCACGACGACAGGGTTCCTTCAAACGTGATGATCGTCTGAATCAAGCCAAGCACGAGGACGCCGAGCAGCGAGCCCAGCACGAAGCCAGATCCGCCGGTGAGCAGCGTGCCGCCGACGACGACGGCCGCGATCGCGTCCAACTCCATGCCGACGCCGGTCAGGGCGTAGCCGGAGCGCGAGAACATCGCGAAGAGGAGCCCGCCCAAGCCCGCGCACGTGCCGCTGACGACGTAGGCCAAGACCTTGGACCGAGCCACGGGAAGACCCATCATCACGGCCGACTGCTCTCCCCCGCCGATCGCGTAGACGGTGCGCCCGAAGCGGGTGTAGTGGAGAAGGTAGAACGCGATGGCGAGCACGACGAGGGCGATGATGACCGCGGTCGTGATCCGGAACCCGCCGCCCAACGCGAAGCTCTGACCCGCCAACGCCGCGAAACCGGGCTCGTTGATCGCGATGGACTCGGGCGCGATAACGAAGCACAACCCCCGGGCAAGGAACATGCCCGCCAGGGTGGCGATGAAGGGTTGGATCTTGAAGTAGTGGATGAGCAGGCCGTGCATCAAGCCAAACACCGTGCCCACCAGGATCGCGATGGGTAGAACGATCGCGATGGGAAAGCCATCGCGCAGCATGGCGGCCACGACGATGCCGCTCAGCGCCAAGACCGCCCCGACGGACAGGTCGATGCCGCCCATCAGGATGACAAAGGTCATCCCCACAGCGAGCGCGATCAAAAACGAGTTGTTGATCAGCAGGTTGCCGAAGTTCCTCAGCGTGAGGAAGTTGCTGTAGCGCACCCCGCCCACGACGAGCATGATCGCCAACACTGCCAAGGTGCCAATGACTGGCAGTCGGGAACTGTCGATGGAGAGCCGCCTCATGCCGACACCGCCTCACCGGTGGCGCGGTTGCGTCGTCGTCTTCGACCCATCGCCTCGAGTTTCTCTCTGACCACCGGCGATTGGAGCAGCATGACAAGAATGACCACCAGAGCCTTGAATAGCGGGGTGATCAGCGGCGAGATGCCCAGGATGGTGACGGTGCGCGACAACGTGGCTATCACGAGAACGCCGACGAAGGTGCCGCTGAGCGAGAACTTGCCGCCCGCGAGCGACGTGCCGCCGATGACGACGGCCAAGATGGCGTCGAGCTCATAGAAGAGGCCGGCGTTGTTGGCGTCGGCGGCCATGGTGTCGGCCGACAGCAGGATCCCTGCGATGCCGGCGAACAGGCCAGCGACGATGTACACCGTCCAGATGATGACGCGAGATCGCACGCCAGCGAGTCGGGCCGCCGCCGGGTTGATGCCCACCGCCTCGACGAGCATGCCCAGAGCACCCCACCTGCACAGCAGGAGGACGGCCACGAGGGTGAGGCCCGCGATCCAACTAGGAATGGGCAAGCCGAGGAACCAGCCGGAGCCCAGCGCCTTGTACGGGGTGGAGTTGACGGTGGTGATGAATCCGCCGGTGATCAGCATGGCGATGCCTCGGCCGGCCATCATCAGGATCAGTGTGGCGATGATGGGCTGGATGCCGAGCACGGAGACCATGAACCCGTTCCAGGCTCCCAGCAACAGACATACGGCGAGCGCGATCAGCACCGCTGGCACCACCGTCGTGATGGAGTTGGGTGAGGGCGAGGCTTGAATGTAGCTAAGCGCCAGGGCCCCCGAGATCGCGATCATCGAGCCGACGGACAGGTCGATGCCGCGGGTGGCGATGACCAGCGTCATGCCCAGTGCCACCAGCAGCAGCGGGGACGCGCTGCGCATGATGTCGATCAAGGATCCAAACAGGTGACCGTCCATGATGGTGATGGACAGGAAGTTTGGCCGTCGGATGGTGTTGGCCGCGATGAGGGCGAGCAGCGCCACGATGGGCCAAAACAGGTTGTGGGAGACGGCCCGGCTGACGATGCTGCCCCGTTCGAGATGCGGTTCAGTCATGGCGTCCTCCTGCAATGTGATCGATGACGTCACCGACGCCGAGGTCTCCCCGGTTGTCGAGCTCTGTGACCTTGCGGCGATCGCGCAGGACCGCGATGCGGTTACTCAACCTCACAACCTCTTCCAGTTCTGCGGAGATGAACACCACCGACATGCCTTGGGCTGCCAGTTCGGCAACCAGTTTTTGGATCTCAGCCTTGGCGCCGACATCGATGCCGCGGGTGGGTTCGTCGAGCAGCAACAGCTTGGGTTGGATGGCGAGCCATCGCGCCAGCAGAACCTTCTGCTGGTTGCCGCCAGACAGGTTGCGGATGAGGGCGTTGGGATTGGCGGGGCGCACGTTGAGCGCGGAGATGTAGCGATCCACCAGCTCGTCGGCCATCTTCTCGGGAACCTTGCGCAGCCAACCCCGCTCGGCCTGCAGCGCGAGCACGATGTTTTCCCGCACGGTGAGGTCGCCGATGAGACCTTCGGCCTTCCGGTCCTCGGAGGAGTAGGCGATGCCGGCATCGAGCGCGTGCCGGGGTGTGCGCAGCCGCCTCGGCTTCCCGTCGATCTGGACTTCGCCGGTGGTGGGGTGATCCGCGCCCGCCAGGAGCCGGGCCAGTTCCGTGCGGCCGGACCCGAGAAGACCCGCAAAGCCGACGACTTCGCCCTCGTAGATCTCAAGATCCACCGGTTCGATGGAGCCCTTGCGCCCCAGGGACAGCACCTTGACCCGAGGCGTGCGTGCCTCGTCTTCCACGTCCACCTTGGGCACCCTCATGTCCTCCAAGACCTCCAGCGAGCGGCCAATCATCTTGGAGACCAGCTCGTGCTGGCCCAACTCCCGCACCGGGTACTCCCCGATCAATTGACCGTTGCGCAGCACCGTGAGCCGGTCGGAGATCTCGTAGATCTGGTCCAGGAAGTGCGAGACGAACAAGATGGCCACCCCGCGGTCACGCAGGCCGCGAATCACGTTGAACAGCGTGTTGACTTCGTCGGCGTCGAGCGACGACGTGGGCTCGTCGAGGACCAGCACCTTGCAGTCCACCGACGTGGCACGGCAGATCGCCACCAACTGTTGGACGGCCAGCGAATGCGAGCCAAGCTTGGATCCGGGATCGATCCTCAGACCCATCCGGTCAAGGTGCTGCTTCGCCGCGCGACGGGTCGCCCCCCAATTGATGATCGGCCCAACCCGAGACTCCTGACCCAACATGATGTTCTCGGCCACGGTGAGGTTTGCACACAGGTTGACCTCTTGGTACACCGTGCTGATGCCGGCAGCTTGTGCCTGTTCGGGGCTGGCAAACGACACCTCCGCATCATCCACCACGATCGTTCCCGCATCGATGGAGTACAGGCCGGTGAGCGCCTTGATGAGGGTGGATTTGCCAGCGCCATTTTCGCCCATGAGGGCGTGGACCTCGCCCGGCAGTAGTCGGAAATCGACATTCTGCAGCGCTTTCACGCCCGGAAATTCGATCGAAATTCCGGTCATCTCGACGATGGGTCGGGCGAGGTCCGAAGCCGTCACGTGGCTCTCCTAACGGGTCGGTGTGGAATCAGTATTGACGGTCCGCGATGACCTTCTTGGCCGCGTCCTGATCGAAGGCCTCGTCCTTGACGACGATGCGCTTGTCCACAGACTCGCCCTTGACGACCTTCTTAGCGATGTCCATCAGGTCGGGGCCGAGCAGCGGGTTGCACTCGACGATGTAGTTGATCTTGCCGTCGACGAGGGCCTGCATGCCGTCCTTCACCGCGTCGATGGTGATGATCTTGATGTCCTCACCCGGCTTCTTGCCAGCGGCTTCAATGGCCTCGATGGCACCGAGCCCCATGTCGTCGTTGTGGGCGTAGACGATGTCGATCTTGTCGTGAGCCTGGAGGAAGCCCTCCATGACCGTCTTGCCCTCGGCGCGCGTGAAGTTGCCGGTCT